>DASQVL010000543.1:0-9910 GCA_035640795.1 Crenalkalicoccus sp.
TGGCCGCAGGCGGCGCCGACCGCGAGGCGGTCCCAGTCGCGCCAGTCCCAGCCGAAATGCGCCATGATGGGCGCGATGGCGAGAGCCGGGTCGCTGCACCGCCCCGCGACGACGACATCGGCGCCGCCGGCCAGCGCTTCGGCCAGCGGCGGCGCGCCGATGTACGCGTTGGCGGAAACGAGCCGCGCGGCACGGAGATCGAGGCCCGCATCCGCCTCGTGCGCCGGCAGGGCGTCGAGCTCCACGCGCCCCATTACGTCATCGCCGGTGACGAGGCCGATGCGGAGCTCCGACAGGCCGGGCTCAAGCGCGAGGCGCGCGACGCAGCGCGCCGCCGCCGGCGGGTTGGCCGCGCCGAAATTGCCGAGGATCGGGATGCGGTGTGCCGCGCAGTCGGCGAGGATCGGCCGCAGCAGCCGCTCCAGCATCGGCTCGTAGCCCGCCTCCGGATCGCGCCGGCGTTCGAGCTGCGCCAGCGCCACGGTGCGCTCGCCCAGCGTCTCCAGGAACAGCGCGGCGGGCAGGCCACGGCGGATCAGCGTGCGCACCACCGGGATGGGCGCGTCCACCCGGTCGCCGGAGAAGCCCGCGCCATTGCCGACCAGGAAGGTCATGGCGCCGCCGCCACCCAGGTGACGTCCTCCTCGTCCGCCTCCTCGTGCCGCATGGCGCCCGTCAGCTCGGCGACGCGGGCGATGCTGCGGGCGGCGCAGAAGCGGTCGAGGCCCTCGATCACCTCGATCATGGCGGCCGCATTGAGGAAGGTCGCGGTGCCGACCTGCACGGCGGTGGCCCCCGCCAGCATGTACTCCACCGCATCCGCCGCGTTCATGATGCCGCCGCAGCCGATGACGGGGACGCGCACCGCCCGCGCGCACTGATAGACCTGGCGCAGCACGATGGGCTTCACCGCGGGGCCGGAGAGCCCGCCCATGACGTTGCCGAGACGCGGGCGGAAACTCTCGATGTCGATCGCCATCGCCAGGATGGTGTTCGCCACCACCAGCGCGTCGGCGCCGGCCGCTTCGGCGGCGCGCGCGACCTCGGCGATCTCGCCGGTGTTCGGCGTCAGCTTCGCCCAGACCGGCAGCCGCGTCGCCGCACGGATCTGCCGTATCGCGGTCTCGGTGGAGGCCGCGCGCATGGCAAAGGCGCGGCCATCCGCCTCGATGTTCGGGCAGGAGATGTTGGCCTCGATGGCGGCGACGCCGGGTGCGCTGACCTCGGCGGCGAGGGAGGCGAAGCCCTCGGCGGTCGGCGCGGAGATCGAGACGACGAGCGGCGGGGCGAAGCGGCGGTAGAAGGGCAGCGTCTCCTCCAGCAGGTGGCGCACGCCCCTGGAGGGAATGCCGATGGCGTTCAGCATGCCCGCCTGCACCTCCGCCACGCGTGGCAGCGGGTTGCCCGCGCGCAGCTCCCGCGTGATGGTCTTGGTCACCAGCGCGCCGAGGCGGTCGAGCTCCACCGCCTGGGCGAGCCCTTCCGCGAAGGTGCCGGAGGCCGGCATGACGGGGTTGGCCAGGGTCAGGCTGCCGATGCGGACGGTGAGGTCGGTCATGCCAGCGCCTCCCTGAGGTCGAAGACGGGGCCGTCCCAGCAGACGCGCCTGTGGACGATCTCGCCGCCGACATTGAAGTCGCGCACGCAGCAGAAGCACATGCCGAGGCCGCAGGCCATCTGCTGCTCCAGCGCCACCTGGCCGGGCAGGCCGTGTTCGAGGGCGAGGCGCTGCTGCACGCGCAGCAGCCGCGCCGAGCCGCAGGTGAAGAAGGCGTCGCAGCGCCGCTCGGCGATCAGGCCGCGCAGCAGGCGTTCGACATGGGCGGGGCCGCTGGTGCCCTCGCTGTCCGTCACCGGGATCACCGTCGCGCCGTGCCGGCGGAACAGCTCGTCCGAGAGGATCAGCTCCGGCCGCCGCGCCGAGAGGATGGCGGTGACGCCGATCCCCGCGGCGCGCGCCGCCTGGGCGAGCGGGCCGAGCGTGGCGAGGCCGACGCCGCGTCCGATGGCGATGATGTGGCGCCAGGCCGGGTCGAGCCTGAATCCGCGACCGAGCGGCCCGAGGATGCGCAGCCGGTCGCCGGGGCCGAGCGTCGCGAGGCCGCGCGTCCCCGCGCCCATCACCTTGTAGAGGAACTCCAACCGCCCCGCCGCCGGATCGGCGCCGTAGACGCTCATCGGCCGGCGCAGGAACGGCGCCTCCCCCGGCGGGGCGGGGCAGAGCAGCTGGTGGAACTGGCCGGGCGCCGCGGAGGCGGCGAGCGGGCTGCAGGCCAGCACCAGGTGGCGGTACTCGGCATTCACCGGCGCGTTGGCCAGGATTTCCGCCGCCTCCTCCGCCGCGCGCGGGCGGAAGGGGCGAGGCGGGTCCGGGGCCAGCGCGTCCGGGCTCATGCGAGGGCGGCGCCGCGCCGCTCCGGGATCAGCAGCCAGAGCGCCACCATGTCCACCACATAGAGCACGGCGAGCAGCGCGATGGCGGTGGCGAAGCCCTGGCTGGCGGCGATGGCCCCCACCACGACGGGGCCGAAGCCGCCCACCGCGCGGCCGATGTTGAACAGCACGTTCTGCGCCGTGGCGCGCGCGGCGGTGGGGTAGAGCTCGCTCATCAGCGCGCCGTAGCCGCCCAGCATGCCGTTCACGAAGAAGCCCATGACCGCGCCGGCGAGGAGCAGCGCGGTGGCATCCGTCAGCTGCGCGTAGAGCACCACCATCACGGCCGCGCCGAGCATCCAGGCGAGGAAGGCGGGCCGCCTTCCGATGCGATCGGCGACCTGCCCGAAGACGAAGATGCCGATCGCCATGCCGAGGATGGTGACCGCAGTCCAGGTGGCCGACTGCGTCAGCCCGAAGCCGAAGCGCTGCGAGAGGTAGTTCGGCAACCAGATCATCACGCCATAGTAGCCGAAATTCTGCACCGAGCAGAGCACGACCAGGCCGAGGCTGATCCGCGCCGTCGCGCCATCCGCGACGAGCAGCCGCAGCGAGGACTGCGCCGGCGCCCGTGTCGCGTGGCGCAGGAACACCTCGGGCTCCTCCAGCCGCCGCCGGATGAACCAGGCGACAAAGGCCGGGAAGATGCCGAGGGCGAACATGCCGCGCCAGCCGATGGCGGGCAGCAGCAACGGCGTCAGCAGCGCCGCCGCCAGCACCCCCGCCTGCCAGCCGAGCCCGACATAGGAGGTGGCGCGGGCGCGCTGCGCGGGTGGCCAGGCCTCGGCCACCATCGCCATGCCGATGCCGAACTCCCCGCCGAGGCCAAGTCCCGCGATGGTGCGGTAGATCAGCAGGTCCCGGTAGCCCTGCGCCAGGGCGCAGAGCCCGGTGAAGATGGCGAAGACCAGGATGGTCCAGGTCAGCACGCGCACCCGGCCGAGCCGGTCGGAGAGCATGCCGAAACCGATGCCGCCGAGCACGGCGCCGACCAGCGTGCCGGTGACGAGGGAGGCCGCCTCGGCCGGCGCCAGGTGCAGCTCCGCCGCGATGGCGCGCAGCATGAACCCGAGGATCAGCAGGTCGAAGCCGTCCATGGCGTAGCCGAGGGCGGAGCCCCAGAGGGCCCGCCTGGCGGCCGGGCTGATGGTCTCGGCCGCCGGTTCGGCCGGCGCGGCGATGCCGGCCTCGGTGCTGCTCATGCCGGCGTCACTCTCATGCGCGGGTCGCCTCCTGCTCGCCCGGTCCGGCGCTGCGCGTGCGCCGCACCGCGTCCAGCCAGATGGCGTGGCGGCGCGCCGCTTCCTCCCGCGCCATCCGCGGCAGGAAGCGGCGCTGCAGCCGCCAGTGCGTTGCCGCCGCGGCGCCGGTGCTCTCGCCCGCGCCGGGCGGCGCGAAGATGCCGGCCTGCAGCCCGGCGAGCCAGGCGGCGCCGAGCGCCGTGGTCTCCGCGACCTCCGGCCGGTCCACCGGTGCGCCGATCAGGTCGGCCAGGAACTGCATGGTCCAGTCGCTGGCGACCATGCCGCCATCCACGCGGAGGACCTTGCTCCCGCGGTCGCCGGACGCCGCCACACCAACCCTTCCGTCGCCGGCTACATCCGCGTCCATCGCATCCAGCAGGTCGCGCGTCTGGAAGGCGACGCTTTCGAGCACGGCGCGGGCCAGCTCCGCCCGTCCGGTTGCGCGGGTCAGGCCGAAGACCGCGCCGCGCGCCTCGGCATCCCACCAGGGCGCGCCCAGGCCCACGAAGGCCGGCACCAGCGTCACCGCCTGCGCCGGGTCGGCCTGGGCGGCGAGCGGGCCGATCTCCGCTGTCTCCCTGATGATGCCGAGCCCGTCGCGCAGCCACTGCACCGCCGCACCCGCGACGAAGATCGCCCCTTCCAGCGCATAGGTGCGCACCCCGCCGAGCTGCCAGGCGATGGTGGTCAGCAGCCGGTGGCGGGAGGCGACGGCGCGCTCCCCCGTGTTCATCAGCAGGAAGCCGCCGGTGCCGTAGGTGCATTTCAGCATGCCGGGCGCGAAGCAGGCCTGGCCGAGTGTGGCCGCCTGCTGGTCGCCGGCGATGCCGCGCACGGGGACGGGCGCGCCCAGCACCTCCTCCGCCGTCATGCCGAACTCCGCCGCGCAGTCGCGCACCTCGGGCAGCAGGGCGGCCGGCACCTCGAGCAGCCGCAGCAGATCGGCGTCCCAGGCGCCGCGATGGATGTCAAACAGCAGCGTCCGCGCCGCATTCGTCGCGTCGGTCGCGTGCACGCGGCCGCCGGTCAGCCGGAACAGCAGCCAGGAATCGACCGTGCCGAAGCAGAGCTCGCCGCGCGCCGCGGCCTCCCGCGCGCCGGGCACCGTCTCCAGCAGCCAGGCGAGCTTGGTGCCGGAGAAGTAGGGATCGAGCAGCAGCCCGGTGCGCGCCGTCACCAGCGCCTCATGGCCCCCGGTGCGCAGCGTGGCGCAACGTTCCGCGGTGCGGCGGTCCTGCCAGACGATGGCGCGGGAGAGCGGCCTTCCGCTTGCGCGCTCCCACAGCACCACGGTCTCGCGCTGGTTGGTGATGCCGATGCCGGCCAGGTCGCGCGGCGCCGCACCCGCCTCGCGCAGGGCGGCGCGCATCGCCTGGAGCGAGCCCTGCCAGATATCCTCCGGCTCGTGCTCCACCCAGCCCGGGGCGGGGAAATGCTGCGGCAGCATCACGCTGGCGCTGGCGCGCGGCACCAGGTCCGGGCCGAACAGGATGGCGCGGGTGGAGGTGGTGCCCTGGTCCAGGGCGAGCAACAGGGCAGGGGAGGCGCTCATCGGCGGGAGGCTACCGCCGGGCTGCGCCGCGCGGGAGGGCTACGCCCTGAACCGGACCCTTGAATCAGACCTCTGAGCCGGACCCCTGAGCCGGTCCGGGGCGCCCATCGCCTCTGGGGAACGCGAAATCGTTACCGCCCCGTGGGGCGGGAGGGATCAGAACCCCTCGCGCTCCAGGCGCTTGCGCTCGACCTTGCGGGCGCGGCGGACGGCCTCGGCGGCCTCGCGGGCGCGGCGCTCGGACGGCTTCTCGTAGTGCCGGCGGAGCTTCATCTCGCGGAAGACACCCTCCCGCTGCAGCTTCTTCTTCAGCGCCTTCAGCGCCTGATCGATGTTGTTGTCACGGACGACGACCTGCACGCGGGCCACTCTCCTCTGGCTGTTGCGAATGGGAACGGAAAACGGCACCTGGCCGAGGGACACCGCCCGGTCCCGCTCGCGGGCCGGACGCGCCACCCCCACCCAGGCGCGAAGGCGAAGGACATAGCACAGCCGGGAGCCGTGCCGGAAGCCCCTCGTCGTCCCGCCCCCTGCGGCCTAACTCTCCACTGTGCCGAATTAGAAGGCCGCGCCATGGCCATCCTGAAGATCGCCCGTCTGGGCCACCCCGTCCTGCTCCGCCGGGCCGAACCGGTCGAGGACCCGACCGCCCCCGAGATCCGCCGGCTGATCGCGGACATGGCGGAGACCATGGCGGATGCCGGCGGCCTCGGCCTCGCCGCGCCGCAGGTGCATGTCCCGCTCCGCCTCTTCGTCTGGCGCACCGACACGGGCACCGCCGTGCTGGCCAATCCGGAGATCGAGCCGCTGGGCGAGGAGCAGGAGCGCGCCTGGGAAGGCTGCCTCTCCATCCCCGGCCTCCGCGGCTGCGTCAGCCGGCCGCGCCGCGTCCGCTTCCGCGGCCTGGATGCCGAGGGCCGGTCGGTGGAGGGCGAGGCGGAGGGCCTCGCCGCCCGCGTCCTGCAGCACGAGACCGACCATCTGGACGGCGTGCTCTACCTGATGCGCATGGACGACCTCTCCCTGCTCGGCTTCACCGAGGAACTGGCGCGCGCGGCGGCCGAGAGCGGCGGCGCGGAGCCCGCGCGTTGATCGAGCGCAGCCCGCTGCGCGACGCCGCCATCCGCGCCATGCTCCCGGTGGCGGCCGAGCAGGGCTGGACCTGGTCCACGATCCGGGCCGGCCTCGCCGGCATCGGCGAGGATCCGGCGCTCGCGGAAAGCCATTTCCCGACCGGGCCGGCGGGCGTGGTGGAGGCCTGGATGGATCTCGCGGACCGGGAGATGACCTCGGCCGCGGCGGCGGAGGACTTGGCCGCGCTCCGCGTCCCGCAGCGCATCCGCCGCCTCATCGAGCTCCGCCTGCTGGCGGTCGCACCCCACAAGCGCGCGCTGCGCCGGGCGTTCGCCGTGCTGGCGCTGCCCTGGAACCTGTCGCGCAGCTTCGCGAGCTCGGCGCGCACGATGGACGCCATCTGGCGCGCGGCCGGCGACGCCTCGGCCGATTTCTCCTGGTACACGCGGCGGGCGACGCTCGCCGGGATCTACTGGGCGACCCTCGCCTGGTGGATGCGGAACGACGACCCGGGCGTCACGGATGCCATGGCCTTCCTCGACCGGCGCCTGGCCGATCTCGGCCGCGTGAGGCGGCCCCGCGGGCAGCCGGCAGGGTAGAGTTACGCGCGGTTACGTAATTGCGCCGGGCGTATCAACGACCCATAAATCCTGGGCAAGTATTTACCTGCGGGCAAGTTGCCGCTGAACCGCGCCCGCTATCTTCGTCCCGTCATACGTTGCCTGCCTCGGCCCGGCCGGGAAACCAATCGGCGGCTGGCGCGCTGGGCGATGCTGGAGGTTGTTTGCATGTTCCTTGGTGTGAAGGACCGGTCGCCCGCCGCTGCGCCGGGCGTCTCGGGCTTGATTTCGTTCATCGCCCCCACGGGGCCAAGGCTGCCGGAGGCGACCGCGCTGTCCGAGCTGCTGGACGCCACCGATGCCGGCCCGGCCGACCGCGTGCTCATGCTCTGCGACCGCGGCGGGGCGGAGGCGATGTCGGTCGCCATGCGCCGCGGCTGCCGCGGCATCGCCGCCATCACCCGGCCGCCGCGCAACCCCTTCCCCGCGCAGGTCGTCGTCGCGACCGGCCTCGGCACGCGCAGCGCGGCGGCGATCGCGGCGGACATCGCGCTCGCTTCCTTCGCTGCGGCCGGCACGGAAGGCCGCGTCGCCCTCGGCATGGTGGGGGAGATCGGCTCGCCGCTCGCCCTTTCCGTCGTCACGCTCCTGCGCGCGGCGGGGTTCCGCAATGTCCGGCTGCGCGCGGATGCGGCGGGGGGCAGCATCGTCCTGGCCATCCTGCCGAAGCCCGAGCCGGCGGCCCCCGAGGCCCCGCCACCCGGCCAGGGCTGAGCCCGGCCGCGCCGGTTGACCGGCGGGGCGCCCCGACGCAGCGTCCCGCCATGCCCGATACCCCCGCCCCGCCGGCGCTGCTCGAGCGGCTCCGGGCCCTGCTCGGCCCGCGCGGCCTGCTGACCGATCCCGCCGAGCTCGCCCCGCGCAGCACCGACTGGCGCGGCCTCTACCGTGGGCACACGGCCGGGCTGCTGCGCCCGGCGAGCACGGATGAGCTCGCCGCGGCGGTCCGCCTCTGTGCCGAGGCCGGCGTCGCGCTGGTGCCGCAGGGCGGCAACACCTCCATGGTGGGCGGCGCCGTGCCGGATGAGGGCGGCGGGCAGCTCCTCCTCTCGCTCGCCCGGATGGACCGCATCCGCGACCTCGACCCGCTCGACATGACGATGACCGCCGAGGCCGGGGTGGTGCTGCAGGCGGCGCAGGCGGCGGCGGCCGAGGCGGGCTGCCTCTTCCCGCTGAGCCTGGCCGCCGAGGGCTCGGCGACCATCGGCGGCGTGCTCAGCACCAATGCCGGCGGCAACACCACCGTGCGTTACGGCAATGCGCGCGAGCTCATGCTCGGGCTCGAGGTGGTGCTGCCGGACGGCGCGATCTGGAACGGCCTCCGGCGGCTGCGCAAGGACAATACCGGCTACGCGCTGCGCCATCTCTTCGTGGGCGCCGAGGTCACGCTCGGCATCATCACCGCCGCCGTGCTCCGGCTGTTCCCGCGCGCGCGGGAGAGCGAGGTGGCGTTCTGCGCGCTCCGCGACGAGGACGCGGCGCTCGCCCTGTTCCGCCGCTTCCGCGCGCGGGACGAAAGCGCGGTGCGCGCCTTCGAGTACATGTCGGGCACAGGCGTCGCGCTGGTGACGCAGCATGTCGAGGGCGTCGTCCTGCCGCTCGCTGTGCCGGCCGCGCATTACGCGCTGGTGGACCTCGCCTCCTCACGCCCCGATGCGGGGCTGCGCGCGCTGCTCGAATCGGTGCTGGAGGAGGCGCTGGCGGCGGGCGAGGTGCTGGATGCCGCGATCGGCGAGAGCGAGGCGCAGCGCGCCGCGCTCTGGCGCATCCGGGAGGAGCATTCCGAGGCGCAGAAACGCGCCGGCGCCTCGGTGAAGAACGACGTCTCCGTCCCCGTCTCCCGCACGCCGGAGCTGATCCGTCGCGCCGCGGAGGCCTGCCGGGCGCTGCTGCCCGGCATCCGGCCGGCGCCATTCGGCCATATGGGCGACGGCAACATCCACCTGAACCTGGTGCAGCCGGAGGGGATGGATCCGGCTGCCTTCCTCGCCCGCAGCGAGGCGATCATGGAGGCCGTGAACGAGGTGGTGCGCGATCTCGGGGGGAGCTTCTCGGCCGAGCACGGCGTCGGGCGGCTGAAGACGGGGATGATGGAGGCGTGGCGGGGCGGCGCGGAACTCGCACTGATGCGGCGGATCAAGGCCGCACTGGATCCGGCCGGCCTGATGAACCCGGGCAAGCTACTGCCCTGAGCGGGCGTGCTGCCCTGAGCGGACGGGACGGCGGCGCCCGGCCGCCTGCCATGCCCGGTGGCCGCTGCGCTGTGCGTCAGCGCATAGCGTAGGCGGTGCCGCGGGCGAAAAGATGCATCGCGAGATGCCCCGACTCCACGGCGCAGCCGAGGATGCCAAGGGTGAGCGCGGTCAGGACAAACAGCTTCATAGGGGTCTCCCTGGAGCGGGCCTCGCTCGCGAAACGTGACATGGCTTTACCCGTTGCCGCAACAGCGCACTGGCGGCCGTAACCAGTTTGCGACCTGCTGTGTTCAGCCATGCCTAACGCGCAATTCATGCCCTGGCCGGCCCGACTCGGGTGTGCGCGCTCAGCGCGATCGCGGGCCTGGCAGCGCCTCCCGTAGCAGCAAGGCGACCGCCTCCGGCGCCGGCTGGCGGTGGTACAGCGCGGCCTGAGCGGCGGCGATCCGCTCCGGCAGTGCCGCGGCGTCGCCCAGGCCGAACAGCACGGGCAGCCAGAGCAGGCCGAGCAATCGGTTCACCGAGGGCGGTCTGCCGAGCCAGCCGAAGGGCAGGGCGGGGGCGCGGACCAGCCGGCCCTCGCGCACCGCCGCAACCGCCTGCCAGTCGGGATCGCGCCGTGCCTGCACCCAGAAGGCATCATCCGCGGCGATCACCCAGTCGGGGCTGAGCGCCGCGGCGGCGGCGGCCGAGGCGGGCGGCGGCAGCGCCTCGGCGCCCGCGAATTCCAGCGTCTCCGCGGCGCCCGCCTCGACCCCTTCCGCCCCGCGCAGCGCCAGCACGCGCGGCCGG
>DASQVL010000544.1:0-2848 GCA_035640795.1 Crenalkalicoccus sp.
GAGCGCCTCGCTCGCGGACCTCTTCCAAGGGCGCTCGCAACTCCTCGTCTACCACTTCATGTTCGGGCCCGACTACAGCGCGGGGTGTCCGTCCTGCTCGGCGATCGCGGACGGGTTCGACGGCATCGCCGTTCACCTGGCGAATCACGACGTCATGCTTTGGGCGGTGTCGCGGGCGCCGCTCGCGAAGCTGCAGGCGTACAAGCGGCGGATGGGCTGGACTTTTCCCTGGGCGTCTTCGCTCGGCGGCGACTTCAACTTCGACTTCAACGTCTGGTTCACCGAGGAGCAACAGCGCGAGGGGAGCGTCGAGTACAACTACCGGCGCAAGGCGGCGTCTGAGTGGCGCGCCGGCCAGGAGGGTGGCGGCAAAGGGGCGGAGGCCGAGTTCGCGGCCATGTGCGGAACTGACGTGGCCACGTACCGTCGCGAAAGGCCGGGCATGAGCGCGTTCGTGCTCGAGGACGGCGCCGTCTACCACACCTATTCCACCTATGCGCGCGGGCTCGACGGCCTCTGGGGCATGTATCAGTGGCTCGACCGCGCCCCCAGGGGGCGCAACGAGACGGGCGTCTGGTGGCGCCGCCATGACGAGTACGACAAGCGCTGAGCAGAGTCGTGGTGTGCCCGGGTCCGAGACCGGCGCAGTGCCAACCGGTGATTGTCCCGCATCCGGACTGGATCACCGTGGACGGCATCCCGCCGGGTGAGGCTGGCGGCTGGTCGGAGACCAGGGTCGGCACCAGGCCGACCGGCGCGGGCCCGGGCGGAACCTGGCCGCCAGGCCCGGGGCAAAGTGCCTCCCGCGCCGGCCGGTGCGGCGATGCCGGTTTCCCGTGCGGCAGATCCACAGGATCCGGTGCGGCAGGCGGCTCGGCAGTCCGGGTCTGCGATATGTGCGGGGCTGGCGCTCGCCTCGCTAACTGGCCTCGCGGGCCGGCGAGGCCGCCGTGTCGTTCGCTTCGAGGGAGGCAAGCCAGAATGCCCGCGCCTTCTCGGGCAGGGCCTCCATGACCTTGGCCACCTGGCCGGGATCGACATGGCGCGAGAGCGTGCGGAGGACCGCCTGTGTAGCGTCCCGGACATCCACGGGCCGGATGCCCTGCAGCCCGTCATCGACCCGCTCCAGGAACTCGTCGAGCGTCCGCACCCGCTCCGGCTGTCCGGCCGGATGCCAGCGGTCGTAGTACAGGCCGCGCACCAGCAGCGGCAGCTGCGCGCCGAGATGCGCCGCAAGTTCGAGCGGCACGCGATCACGCAGCGGCCGCAGCACGGCGCCGAGCACATGCCAGGCCACGTGCCGGTCCGGGCCGAGTTCGGCCATGATCTCGTCGAGCCAGATGTTCGTCGTTTGCAGCGTCTTGTCGAAGACGTCGAGCCCGGTGGCTGCCATCCGTCCCGTCCCTCTCTCGACCGGGGAGCCCGGGCCGCGGCCGCGGCATGCCGGCTGCTCCGCGGTGTTGGCCAGGGGATGCGGGACGAACGCCGACCGGCGAGGGCCGGTTCGTCGCGCCGTTACAAGGACCCCCCCGACTTTCCAATCGGCACTTTCCAATCGGCACCTGAATCCTGCCCGGGGTGGGGCAGAGCGAAGAACACAGCGCAGCGAACGCAAGCGGAGCCGCAGATCTCAGCCATGTTCGCCTGCGCGCCGGTACGCGGCGAGGCCGCCCGGCACGACGTCGTTCGATCGGACGACAGAATCGCCTGCCGCCCGCCGATGAGCAGCGCGACGGCGCCGAGGGGGAGTGGCAGCACGATGCCGCTGCTGCCGGGTTGCCGAACCCATGGTCGCGATGCGCGTATCCTGGCAGGCCCGTCGGAGTGGCCGGCCAGGATCCGGTCCCGGCTCGGCCACTGCATCGCGGGCCGGAAGCATGAGCGATGATGGCTCCCGTCCTGCCCTTCACCTTCGGCATCGCCCTCGCCCCGCGCGCCGCGGCCCGGAACTGGCCGCTGGTCGAGGCGCTGCTCGATCTGACCCTGGCCTCGGTCCGCGCCCAGACCGACCAGGACTTCCGGGTCGACATCGCCGGGCACGACCGGCCCCGCACGACCATGGACGGCGACCCGCGCCTCAGCTTCCACGAAGCGTCCTGGCCGGTGCAGGAGCCGGGGCCCCACAACGACGACGGCGGGCGCAAGAAGCACGCCATCAGCGACCTCGTCCTGGGGCGCGGCGGCGGCCTGCTCATGATCCTCGACGCCGACGACTGGGTGGATATCCGCCTCGTCGAGACCGCCCGCGCCATGGTGGCCGCCGGCCGGGACTGCGTCGGCGCCGTCATCACCACCGGCTTCGCCACCGATTTCCGGAGCCTCCGCGCCGTGCCGGTACCGCATCCGCGCGTGTACCGCGGCTGGTTCCACCGCGTCTGCGGCTCGAGCATCATCGCCCGGCTGAGGCCCGGCGAGGCCGATCCGCTCCGGCGCGACCCGCTCGACCTGCTCCGGTCCCATCATCGCTGGATCGAGGCCGCGCGCGAGCACCGGGTCCAACTGGTCCGGCTGCCCGTCGCCGGCAATTACGTGATCAACACCTCGGAGAACCACTCGGAGATTCACGGCCCGCACGCCGCCTGGCGGTGGTTCACCGCGCGGGTCAACCGCGAAGGGCGCATGATGGACGCCGCCCTGGCCTCCCGGTTCGGCCTCGGGCTGGACCGCATCCACGCGGCTTCGGCGCGGTTCCGCGCGCCTGCCGCCGCGACCCTCGCCGGGTAGGCCATCCCGCGGGCGAGCGCCACGCCGCCGCGATCACCCCTCCGGGGCCGGTGCCGTCGGGAAAGCCGGCACGGGGCCGGCCAGGGCCACGCGGCCGGTCTCGGCGCCGCCGCCAGCCAGGATG
>DASQVL010000545.1:0-5551 GCA_035640795.1 Crenalkalicoccus sp.
TTCATGGCGGCGCAAGTGCGGGAGGCAGACCTGGCGCTGTTCACCGACCTGGCCGGCCTGCCGCAGGTGCCGGAGAGCGCGGCCCCCGAGGCGATCCCCTGGCGCGCCCTGCTGCCCGCCTTCCTGGTCGGCGAGCTGAAGCGCGCCTTCGAGATCGGCTTCCTGCTGTTCCTGCCCTTCCTCGTCATCGACATGGTGGTGGCGAGCCTGCTCATGTCGCTCGGCATGATGATGCTGCCGCCCTCCGTGGTGGCGCTGCCCTTCAAGCTGATCTTCTTCGTGCTGGTGGATGGGTGGCGGCTGGTGGCGGGGAGCCTGGTGCAGGGCTTTGCGGGGGTGTAACCCCGCGGCGAGCCCGCCGCGGGGCGCAGCACACCGCGCGGCCGCGGCCTATAGCGGCGTGAGCTCGACGGCCCGGAATCGCACCACGCCGCGGTCGTTGACGACGCCCTTGTCGTCCTTCAGCCCGGCCCCGTGCTGCAGCG
This sequence comes from Crenalkalicoccus sp., assembly GCA_035640795.1. Lineage (GTDB taxonomy): Bacteria > Pseudomonadota > Alphaproteobacteria > Acetobacterales > Acetobacteraceae > DASQVL01. Next base: position 486 of record DASQVL010000545.1, read on the forward strand.
CGATCCGTCCGGTCGCGTGCTTGGCATCGCGCGCCCCGTCGGCCGTGGTCCGCCCGTTCAGCACCACGGTGAAGGCGTCGCCCTTGGCCGTGATCTCGAAGACATTCCACCGGCCGCCGGCCTTCGGCATGGGATCGACCGGCGCGACATCGACGATGGCGCCGGTGCCGAAGCGCGGCTCCGGCCGCTCGTCCCAGATATTCACCTCGTAGGCATTGGCCGAGGTGATCTTCTCGGGATCCGTCGCCCGGATGAAGATGCCACTGTTGGTGCTCGTATCCACCCAGAACTCGGTGCGCAGGCGGAAATCGCCGTAGGAGTCCCGCGTCACCAGGAAGCCGTTCCCCCGGTCGGCGACGAGCATGCCCTCCTCGACCCGCCAATTGGCGTCGCCGACCCGGTTCCAGCCTTCCAGATCCTTGCCGTTGAACAGGACGACCTGCCCGGCCGCCTGAGCCCAGGCCCGGCGCCGTCCCAGCAGCCCGGCGGACCCGACCAGCAGGGCCAAGCCGCGATTGAGCGATCTCCGCTCCATTCCCTTCCTCCCCCGTGCCCGGCCGGAGAGCCGGGCTTCTGCCTTTGGCGGCGCGCCACGGCTCATCCGCGCCGCGCGCAACGATGCTACCGCCCGATCGCCACCGCGTCCAAGCGAGGGCTGGAGCGGACCAGCAGGCCCCTGAAAACAAGGGCGGGTGTTCCGATTCGACGGGCGCCGCACTTGCGGCGAACTGGCGAGGATTGCGGGCTGCTGCCGTGCGGGGTGCATGGCCCACCCCTTGCATCGCCGCCGCGCATGCGCATTGCCGTCATCGGAACCGGGGTCGCCGGCTCCCTGCTGCTCGACTGCCTCCGCGGCGCACCCGGCCTCACCGTGCAAGGCTTCGAACGCGTCCCCGCGGGCTCGCGCGACGAGGCCGGCACCGGCCTCAACCTCTGTCCCAATGCGCTGAAGGCGCTGCGCCTGCATCACCCGGCGCGGCATGCCGATCTGCGCGAGGCCTCCCTGCCCTGGCGGCGCTGGTTCACCGGCCTGGCCGATGGCACGCCGCTCATGGACCTCGACCTGCTGGACCTGGCCGAGGAGCCCGGCTCGCGGCTGCGCTGGTCGGAGCTCTACCGCCTGCTGCGCGAGCCGGTCACCGGGCTGACGCTGCACGACCACGCGCTGGAAGCCGTGGAGGAGGATGCGGAAGGCCGCCTGGTGCCGGTCTTCCGCACGCCGGCCGGCCTCGCCCGACATGGCGGCTTCGACCTGCTGGTCGCGGGCGATGGCCGCTACAGCCGGCTGCGCGCGCTGACTGCCGGCGAGCCCAGGCCCGAGTTCCACCGCATCGGCATGCTGCGCCTGCTGATCCCCGACGCCGAGGACTGCCCCTACGAGGATTACGGGCAGTGGTTCCAGGGCAGCAACCGGCTGCTCTCCTATCGCCTGCCGGGCGGCGCGGCCTACATCGCCGGGGGCTTCACCCTCGGCGAGGATGGCGAGATCACGCCCGCGCTGCGCGCGGCCGAGGCGCAGCGCGGCATCTACGCCCCGCCCGGGGCCGAGGCCTGCGCCGCCGTCGAGTGGATGGTCGGCAAGCTCGAACGGCATATCGAGGACGTCCACTGGGCCAGGCTGCAGGTCGCGCCGCTGCAACGCAGCGCCGCCGGCGGCCGCGTGCTGTTCCTCGGCGATGCGGCGCACGCCATGGTGCCGACCCTCGGCCAGGGCGCGACTCAGGCGATCGAGGACGGCGTGCTCGCCGCGGCCGTGCTGCGCGCGGGCGACGGCGTTGCGGAGATCGGCGCGCTGCGCGACCCGCGCATCGCCTTCATCCGCGCGCTCTCGGTGGAGGCGACGGACACCATGCTGCCCGGCGCCGATCCCGTGGCGGGCACCCTGAAGAAACTGCGCCCTGAATTCCTGACGAAGCTCCGTCGCGCCTATACCGAGGTGCCGGGGCCGGAGGCCGTCACTTCCCCGCCCAGTGCACGAAGCGCTTCTCCAGCAGCAGGAAGAGCAAGTTGAGCGCGTAGCCGAGCGCCCCGGCCACGAAGATCACGCCATACATCAGCCCGCTCTCGAACAGCGTCTGCGCCACGATCACCCGCTGGCCGAGACCGTCGGTGGAGCCGATGAACATCTCGGCGACCACCACGATGACGAGGGCGAGGGAGACGCCGCCGCGCATGCCGACCAGCACCTGCGGCAGCGCTTCCCACACCAATACGTCGGTCAGCAGCCGCGGCCCGCGCGCGCCCATCACGCGCGCCGCCAGCAGCCGGGTGCGCCGCGCGTTCATCACGCCATAGGCGGCGTTGAACAGGATGACGAGGGCGGCGCCGAAGGCGGCAACCGCGATCTTCGTCCCCTCGCCGACGCCGAACAGGATGAGGAAGAGGGGGAAGAGCGCCGAGGCGGGCGTCGAGCGGAAGAAGTCCACCACGAATTCCACCGCGCGATAGACCCGCTCCTTCGCGCCGAGGGCGATGCCAAGCGGCACGCCGATCAGCGTGGCGATGACGAAGGCCGCGACGGTGCGCGCGACGGTGCGCCACAGATCCTGCGCCAGCGTCCCCTGCGCGAAGCCGGCCCAGGTGTCGCGGAAGGTCTCGATCGGGGAGGGCAGCAGCACGGGGTCCGCCACCCGCAGCAGCGTCGCCAGCCACCAGACCAGGATGAAGCCGAGCGCGCCGAGCAGCGGCGCCGAGAGCCCCCTCATGCGCCGGCCACCGCCTGGGTGAAGGTGTGCAGGCAGCGCGCCTTGATCGCGACGAAGCCGGGCTCGGCCACCGCCTCCGCCTCCCGCGGCCAGGGTAGCGGCACCGGCACGTCATCCGCGACGCGCGTCGGGCGGCGCGTCAGCATCAGGATGCGGTCGGCCAGCACGATGGATTCCTCGAGGTCGTGGGAGACCAGGATGGTGGTCGTCCGCCGCTCCTTCAGCACCTGCTGCAGCAGGGTCCGCAGGGAGAGTGTCGTCTCGTAGTCGAGTGCCGAGAAAGGCTCGTCCAGGAACAGCACCTCCGGCTCCACGGCGAGCGAGCGCATGATGGAGACCAGCTGCTGTTGCCCGCCGGAGAGCTCATAGGGGTAGCGGTGCAGGTCGAAGCGGACGCGGAAGGCGGCGCTCAACGCTTGCAGCCGGCGCTCGATCTCCTGCGCCGGCAGGCCCATGCGCCGCAGCGGGTAGCGGATGTTCTCCGCGGCGCGGCGCCAGGGGAACAGCGCCTCCCGGTAGTTCTGGAAGACATAGCCGATCCGCACCTCGGCGACGGTGCGGCCGTCGTACAGGATCTCGCCGCCATCGGCGGGCAGCAGCCCGGCCGCCATGTTGATCAGCGTGGACTTGCCGCAGCCATTCGGGCCGAAGATCGCCAGGATGTCGCCCCGCCGCACGTCGAGGTCGAAGCCGGCATAGACGGGCTGGCCGCCGAACTCCTTGCGCAGGCCGCGGATGGTGAGTGCCGCGTCGCGCGGGGCGATGACGTTCACAGCGGCCGCAGGAAGGTGCCGATGTCGACCGGCTTCTGCACCACGCCCTGCTGTACGGCCAGGTCCACGAATTTCTGGAAATCCGCCCGGTCCTGCGGCGTCAGGTCGCGCACCATCGTATAGTCCTGCAGCGGAAGGTCGCGCGCCAGCTCCTCCGGCGTGTCCATGAACTGGGTCAGGTAGGCCCGCGTCGAGGGATCGGTGCGGATGCTCTGCAGCGCCTTGGCCCAGGCGGCGGCGTAGCGCTTCGCGGCGTCCGGGTTGCGCGCGAGGAACTGCCCGGTGAAGCCGGCGCCGGAGGCCCAGGCATAGGCCTCCGGCCGGCGGAGCAGGTGGGTGGCGATCACGCCGGCCTCCAGCCGCCGCATCGCGCCGGCGCGCACGCCGATGGTCCCCACCGGCTCCAGCGTGTAGCCGGCATCGAACTGGCCGGATTGCAGCGCGCCGACATGCACGCCCATGGGCTGCTCGGTTATCGTGTAGTCCCGGCCCTCCTGCAGCCCGACCGCGGCGAGCACCGCCTTGGCGGCGGAGGTGTTGGCCGGCCCGGGGGCGGAGAGGATGCGCGCGCCCCTGAGGTCCGCAAGTGTCTTCGCCCTGCTCCTCGGCCCGACCACGAACTGCTCCATCCGGTGCTCGGCATTCTGCCCGTTCACCGCGAAGAGCAGCACGCTGTCCGACCGGCGGACGTTGATGTTGGCGATCTCGAGCGTCACCAGGTTGGAGCATGCGTCGGCATCGCCGGAGACGAGCGCCTGCACGATCAGCGGGTTGGTCTGCAGCTTCGTCCCCTCCGCCTCGATCCCCTGCTCGGCGAAGAAGCCGCGCTCCCGCGCCGTGTAGAAGGGGAGCGCGGAGGCCACGTTGAAGATGGCGACCCGCACCTTGTCCGCGGCGCGGGCGGTGCGGGCGAAGGCCGGGGCGGCGAGCGCGCCCAGCAGCAGGTGGCGGCGGCGCATCGGGGCTCCGTCTCAGCCGAGGGCGGGGTAGCGCGCGGGGTCGAAGAAGCTGGCGCCGGCCTGGTAGCGCCTTCCCTCCGACATGTCGGGCGGCGGGCCTGCCTCGGTCGCGCCGTCGAAGGTCAGCTCGAGCTGCACGCCGGAGGGATCGTAGACGAAGAGCTGCCAGAGCGTGGTGCCGGGCACCAGGAATTCCCGCCACTCCAGCCCCGCTTCGCGGAATCGCGCGATGAAGCCGTGATAGCCGCGGCAGGCGAGCGAGACGTGGTCGATCGCCGCGGTGCCGGCGGGCGCGCGCCCCTCCGGCCCCAGCGCCGGGCCGCCGGCATAGATGTGCAGGATGGCCGCGCCGCCGGGCAGGGGCACGGCAAGCCAGGCACCGGGATACCCGAAATCCGGCCGCTTCGCCTCGGCAAGGCCGAGCACGCGCGTGTAGAAGGCAAGGGTCGCGGCAAGGTCGCCGGTCTTGACGGCGATGTGGAACAGGCCGGCGACCATCGGGGCGGCGGGTTCAGGCATGCGCGGGCGGGCTCCTGGGGCGGGCTGGCGCCGGGCGCGCAGCAACGGCCGTGCCAGGGCTGGACACGGCCCGCCGCCGCGGCGCTGGGCAAGGCGGCGGCAGGGGCTGC
>DASQVL010000546.1:0-2503 GCA_035640795.1 Crenalkalicoccus sp.
GCCGCGAGGAACGGCACCGCGGGCACCCCCGCCAGCCCCGCCAGCAGGTTCAGCGCCAGGTTGTTCCCGACCGGCAGCAGCCGGAGCGCGAGCGTCGCCTCGAAGGGGCTTCGCAGCAGCGCCTCCCGCACCGGCCGCAGCCGTCGACCGAGGCGCGATTCCAGGACCCGCGCCGCCCAATCCCGCCCGACCAGCCCCGCCCAGCCCAGCGCCGCCGCGCAACCCAGCAACTGCGCCACGAGGCCGAGCGCCGTCCCCTGCGCCGCGCCGAAGGCATAGCCGCCCAGGAAGGCGATCCCCTGCCGCGGCACCCCGGCCGCGGTGAGCGCGGCGCCGAGCAGCACGAACACCGCCCGGCCGTGCAGCCCCTGGCCGCGCACCAGCCGGTCCACCCATTCGGTGCCGGGCGCAGCACCCAGGCTGCGCAGCACCCAGCCCGCGGCGACCAGTCCCGCCGCCAGCACCAGCAGCTTCACCAGCGCCCGCGCCCGGGACGGCGCGGCGGCCGCCGTCACGGCTGCTCGATCTCCGGCCGTTTCCAGCGCCGCTGCAGCCAGGCGACGCCCACCAGGTCGAAGAGGCTCACCGCGAGCCGGTCGAGCGTGCCGTAATTGGACCGCCCGCGCAGCCGCGGCCGGTGGTTCACCGGCTCGCTCGCCACGCGCCCCCCCTGCCGCAGCACCAGCGCCGGCAGGAAGCGGTGCATGTGGTCGAAATGCGGGAGCTCGAGGAAGAGGGCGCGCGGCAGCACCTTCAGCCCGCAGCCGGTATCCGGCGTCGCATCGCGCAGCGCCCAGGCGCGCACCCCGTTGGCGATGCGGCTGGTCGCGCGCTTCACCAGGCCGTCGCGCCGCCGCGTGCGGTGGCCGACGATCAGCACCGGCGCGCCGCCGGGCGATTCGGCCATGGCGCGGCGCAACAGGCGCGGGATGTCGGCCGGGTCGTTCTGCCCGTCGCCGTCCAGCGTGGCGATCCAGAAGCCGCGCGCCGCCTTCACTCCGGTCACGATGGCGGCCGACTGCCCGAAGCTCCGCCGGTGGCGCAGCGCCCGCACCGGCGCCACCGCGGCCGCTGCCGCCAGCGCCGCCCCGGTGCCGTCCGCAGAGCCGTCATCCACGCAGACGATCTCGTGCTCGATGCCGGGCAGCGCCGCCTCGATCTCCGCGATCAGCGGGCCGATGTTCTCCGCCTCGTTGCGCAGCGGGATGACGACGGAGAGGAGGGGCGGCGCGGCTGGCGCGTCCTGGCGCGGCAGGGTTCCGGCCGATGCGGCGGCCTCCAGCAGAGCGGGCATCCACCGGCCGGTAGCAGCCGTGCCGCGGTGCGGCAAGCGCTGGCTGGAAGCGGTGGCCGGCCCCGGCATATAGACATCCATGCCCTTCGATCCGCACCCCGCCCAGCCGAGTCGCGGGCGCGACGCCGGCCGGGACCGCCGCGCGGTCGGCCGCTGGCTGCTCGCCGTCGCCGGCATGGTCTGGGTGATGGTCGCCCTCGGCGGGGCCACCCGCCTGACCGGCTCGGGCCTCTCCATCATGGAATGGGCGCCGCTCTCCGGCGTGCTGCCGCCGCTGTCGGAAGCGGAATGGCAACGGCTTTACGATCTGTACCGAACCATTCCCCAATATGCGCTGGTGAACAGCGATTTCGGCCTCGGCGGCTTCAAGGCGATCTTCTGGCTGGAATGGGTGCACCGGCTCTGGGGGCGCATGATCGGCCTCGCCTTCCTGCTGCCCTTCCTGTGGTTCTGGGCGCGCGGGCGCATCCCGCCCGGCTATCACGGCCGGCTCATCGGGCTGTTCCTGCTGGGCGGGATGCAGGGCGCGGTCGGCTGGTTCATGGTCGCCTCGGGCTTCGAGGCGGACCGCACCTCGGTCTCCCCCTATCGCCTGGTCATCCATCTGGCCCTGGCGCTGCTGCTGTTCTCCGCCCTGCTCTGGACCGCGCTCGGCCTGCTTCGGCCGCGCGCCGCGGCGCAGGCCGGCTTCGGCCCGCCGCCGGGTTGGGCCACTGCCCGCCGCGCCGCTGGCCTCACCGCCATGCTGCTCGTCCCGACGCTGCTCGCTGGCGGTTTCGTGGCCGGGTTGAAGGCGGGCTTCGATTATAACACGTTTCCGTTCATGGGCGGGCGGCTGGTGCCGGAAGGCTATGCCGCGCTGTCGCCGCTCTGGCGCAATTGGACGGAGAACATCGCCGCCGTGCAGTTCGACCACCGTCTGCTCGCCACCCTCGCGGGCCTCGCCGCCCTCGGCACGGCACTGCTCGGCCGCCGCCTGCCGCCCGGGCCGGCGCGGCAGGCCACCGTCCTGCTCGGCGGCGCCGCGCTGCTGCAATACGCGCTGGGTGTGGCCACACTGCTGCTGGTCGTGCCGGCCTGGCTCGGCACGCTGCACCAGGCCTGCGCCGTCGCCCTCCTCGCCGCCGCCCTCCTCGCCCTGCACGCGCTGCGCCGGCCGCAGCCCGCGATGTGACGGGGCCGGAGCGGGATGCGGCCGCGTGGCGGGAC
>DASQVL010000547.1:0-3369 GCA_035640795.1 Crenalkalicoccus sp.
GCGCCGACCAGGGGCTCGCCGCTCATGCCGCGCCGCCCGCCCGCGCCGCCGCGAGCAGCCGTGCCAACGCGACCGAGGCGAGGCGAGAGGTAACGCTGTCCGCCCGGCTGGTCAGGATGATCGGCACCCGGGCGCCGAGCACAAGGCCGGCGCTGTCGGCGCGCGCCAGGTAGCTCAGCTGCTTGGCGAGCATGTTGCCCGCCTCGAGGTCCGGCACGACCAGGATGTCGGCATCGCCCGCCACGGGCGAATCGATCTTCTTCACCGCCGCCGCGGCGCGGCTGATCGCGTTGTCAAAGGCGAGCGGCCCGTCCAGCACCGCGCCCGAGATCTGCCCGCGGTCGGCCATCTTGCAGAGCGCAGCGGCATCCAGCGTACCCGGGATCTTCGGGTTCACCGTCTCCACCGCCGAGAGGATGGCGACCAGCGGCATGGCCGCACCCAGCGCGCGCAGCAGGTCCACCGCGTTCTGCACGATGTCCGCCTTGGTCGGCAGGTCGGGCGCGATGTTGATGGCCGCGTCGGTGATGAAGAGCGGCTTGTGGTAGGTGGGCACGTCCATGGCGAAGACGTGGCTGATGCGCCGCGCGCCGCGCAGCCCGCCCTCGCGCGCCACCACAGCGGACATCAGCTCGTCCGTGTGCAGGCTGCCCTTCATCAGCGCGCCCGCGCGACCTTCGCGGCAGAGCCGGACGGCGGCGGCGGCGGCGGCGTGCGGCGTCTCCGCCTCCACCACCTCGCAGCCCTCGAGAGTCGCGCCGGCCGCCTCCGCCACTCGAGCCATGGCGGGGCGCGGGCCGACCAGGATGGGCACCATGGCGCCCGACCGCCGCGCCTCCAGCGCGCCGATCAGGCTGTCATGGTCGCAGGGCCAGGCGATGGCGGCGGTCAGCCGCGCCGCCTCGGCGCTGCGCGCCAGCAGCTGCTCCAGGTGGCGGTGGTGGTGCAGGATGAAGTCGAGCCGCGCCTCCGGCCGCAGCGTGACCGGCTTTTCGGGCAGGCCCGCCAGTACCGTGCCTTCCGCCACCCGGCCGCGCTGCGTCTCGATGATCAGCGCGATGGTCGCCGTATCGGCCGCCGGCCGTGCCGTCACCGCGCCCTGCACCCGCACGCGGTCCCCGGGCGCAGGATCGGCGATGAAGCGCATCTCCTGCGAGAGGATGTGGCAGCCCGGACCCGGCAGTCGGCGCGCCGCGAAGTCGAGCGCGATGCCCTCCACGAGCAGCGCATAGGCAGCGTCCGGCAGCCGGTCGTGCGGCGTGTCCGGCGCCCCGAAGGCGGCACCCACCAGGTCGAAGGCGCGGTCGCGCAACTCCTGCTCCGCACTGGCGGTGAGGCCGACCGTGACCTGGTCGCGCGTGAGCCCGACGATCGGGCCGGCGGGGTCGGCCGTGCTGTTCATGCGCTCTCTCCGCTCGCCGTCACGTGCCGAAGGACGCGGCGCATCCACGACGCCAGGCGCCTCGGCCGGGCGGAGCATCTTCGGAAGGGCGCGGCGCGCCAACCGCGGATGATGTCAATAAACAGCCCGTTGCGTGGCGCGGCGGGCGCAGTGATTTCCGATAGCGCTGCGGCGCGACGCGCAGAGGCTCGCCGCCCTATACTCCATCGGCGCGGCGGCGGCGCGCCGCCGCCCTCCGAGGGACTCGCCATGCGCTCAGCGATTACGGCGGAGGCGGCGGCGCGGCTGGTGCCGGACGGCGCCAGCGTGATGGTCGGCGGCTTCCTCGGTGTCGGCTCGCCGCACCGCGTGTTGGACGCGCTCGTCGCACGCGGCGCGCGCGGCCTGACGATCATCGCGAATGACACGGCGCGGCCCGGCCTTGGCATCGGCAAGCTGGTGGAGGCAGGCTGCATCGCGCAGGTGATCGTGTCCCACATCGGCACCAACCCGGTCACGCAGCGGGGCATGCTGGACGGCACGCTGAAGGTGCAGCTCGTCCCGCAGGGCACGCTCGCCGAGCGCCTCCGCGCCGGCGGCGCAGGCCTCGGCGGCGTGCTGACGCAGACCGGCCTCGGCACGGTGGTGGCGGAAGGCAAGCGGGTGATCGAGGTCGAGGGCCGCGCCTTCCTGCTGGAGCTGCCGCTGCGCGCCGATGTGGCGCTGCTGCACGCTCATGAGGCGGATCACCTGTTCAACCTGACCTACCGGCTGACCGCGACGAACTTCAACCCGCTCATGGCGCTCGCCGCCGATTGCGTGATCGCCGAGGCGGAGGAGGTGGTTCCGGTCGGCGTCATCCCGCCGGATGCAGTCGGGACCTCCGGCATCCTGGTGGACCACCTGGTCGGGAGGCGGGGCTGAGATGGACGCGAAGGAGCTGATCGCCCGGCGCGTGGCGCAGGAACTGCACGACCGCACCCTGGTCAACCTCGGCATCGGGCTGCCGACGCTGGTGGCGGGCTTCGTGCCCGCCGGCATCAGGGTGGCCTTCCAGAGCGAGAACGGCATCCTCGGCTTCGGCGCCTGCCCGCCGGAGGGCATGGAGGACCCCTACCTGACGGATGCCGGCGGCGGCTTCATCAGCGCGCTGCCCGGCGCCTGGAGCTTCGACAGCGCCACCTCCTTCGCGCTGATCCGCGGCGGGCACCTGGACATGACGGTGCTGGGCGGGCTGCAGGTGGACGCAGGGGGCCGCTTGGCGAACTGGATGGTGCCAGGGCGCATGGTGGCGGGCATGGGCGGCGCGATGGACCTCGTTGTCGGCGCGCGCCGGGTCGTCATCGCCATGCAGCACACGGCGAAGGGGCAGCCGAAGATCGTCCGCAGCCTCGGCCTGCCGCCGACGGCGGAGCGCCCGGTGACACTGGTCGTGACCGACATGGCGGTCATCGCGCCGACAGCGGACGGCCTCGCGCTCCGCGAACGCGCGCCGGGCGTGGCGGTGGAGGCGATCGTCGCAGCGACCGAAGCGCCGCTGCTGGTGCCCGCCGAGGTGCCGGAGATGCGGCTCGCGTGACCACGGGACTCGAGATGCCGAGCACGCTGCGCGCGGCGCCGCGGACGGAGGGCGCGGCGGCGACGGCACGGGTGGTGGAGCGCGCGATCGTCCTCCTCCTGCTCGGTGCCCTGCTCGCGGGCGTCGCGCTGGTGCTCGCGCCCTTTGCCACGGCAATCCTGTTCGGCGCCATCCTCGCCGTCGCCACCTGGCCGCTCCGCGCGCTCTTCCTGCGCGCGGGCCTCGGCGGCGGCGCGGCCGCGGTGCTGATGACGCTCGCCGCGCTGGCCCTGTTCGGATTGCCTGCCATCCTCGCCGCGCCGCGGCTTGCCGCCGGCGTCGCAGAGGGCGTGGCGGACCTGCAGGCGCTGCTCGCCTCCATGGCGGGGGAGCCGCCGGGCTGGGTCGCGCGGCTGCCGCTCGCCGGGGA
>DASQVL010000548.1:0-11505 GCA_035640795.1 Crenalkalicoccus sp.
CACCACCGTGGCATAGACCATCGAGGTGTAGCCGAAGAGGCGCTTGCCGCAGAAGGTCGAGGTGACCTCCGAGAAGACGCCGAACGCCGGCAGGACCAGGATGTAGACCTCCGGATGGCCCCAGACCCAGAAGAGGTTCACGTACATCATGGCGTTGCCGCCGAGATCGCTCGTGAAAAAGTGGGTTCCGGCATAGCGGTCCAGCGCCAGGAGCCCCAGGGCCGCCGTCAGCACCGGGAAGGCGGCGACGATCAGCACGTTGGTGCACAGCGCCGTCCAGGTGAAGACCGGCAGCTTCATCATGGTCATGCCCGGCGCGCGCATTTTGATGATCGTCGCGACCAGGTTGATCCCCGAGAGCGTGGTTCCGATGCCGGCGACCTGCAGAGCCCAGATGTAGTAGTCGACGCCGACGCCCGGACTGTTGGCGATGTCGGACAGCGGCGTGTAGGCCATCCAGCCGGTCTTCGCGAACTCGCCCACGAACAACGACAGCATGATAATGACGACCCCCGCGGTGGTCATCCAGAAGCTGAAATTGTTCAGGAAGGGGAAGGCGACGTCGCGGGCGCCGATCTGCAGCGGCACCACGAAGTTTATCAGCCCGGTCACCAGCGTCATGGCGACGAAGAAGATCATGATCGTGCCATGCGCGGTGAAGATCTGGTCGTAGTGGTGCGGCGGCAGGTAGCCTTCCGAGCTGCCGAAGGCGATCGCCTGCTGGGTCCGCATCATGATGGCATCGGCGAAGCCGCGCACCAGCATGACCAGTGCCAGGAAGACATACATCACGCCGATGCGCTTGTGGTCCACGCTGGTGAACCACTCGCGCCACAGATACGGCCAGGCGCGGAAATAGGTCAGCGCGCCCAGCACCGCGATACCGCCCAGCGCCACCCCGGCGAAGGTGGCCACCAGGATCGGCTCGTCGAACGGGATGGCGTCGAGGGACAACCGCCCGAACACGAAGGCCCAGACGTCAGAGTTGAGGGACATGACGTTACTCTGTGGCTTCGGAGGACGATGACGGCGCCGTCGCAGCGGGGGCCCGCTCCGCATCGCCGAGGTGGTGCGGATGGCGACCCCCTGCTGGACGATCAGCACCGCCTTGTTGCGCCGAATCGGCCGCGACCTTGAGGGTGACCCCCGTCCGGCCAGCCGCGGCGGCATGGCCGTGCTGCATCTGGCTCATGCACACACTGCCAGGCTCGACGCAGCGGTCGGCAATGGCGTCATAGAGCGCGGGATCAACGGCACCAAAGCGACGCACGGGATCCGCGATGCTCGGCCTTGCAAGCGCCAGGTATTCCTGCCGGCCGAGGGTGCCGCCGGCCGCTCTCGCCTCGGCCACCCAGCGGCTGAAATCCGCATGGTCCATGCCGAGGAACTTGAAGCGCATGTCGGAGAAGCCGGCGCCGCTGTAATTGGCGGAGAAGCCGTCATACTGCCCGGGCTCGTTGATCACCGCATGCAGCTGCGTCACCATGCCCGGCATGGCGTAGATCTGGCCAGAAAGGGCGGGGATGGCGAAGGAGTTCATCACCGAGGAGGCGGTGATCCGGAAGTCGACCGGCACATCCACCGGGGCCGCCATCTCGTTCACCGTCGCGATCCCCAGTTCGGGGTATATGAACAGCCACTTCCAGTCGAGCGCGACGACGTCGACCTCCAGCGGTCGCATTTCGTCTCCCACCGGCCGCGCGACATCAATGCGCGTCAAGGGGCGGTAGGGGTCGAGCAGATGCGTGCCGACCCAGGTCAGCGCGCCGAGCGCCATGACGATGGTCAGCGGTGCCGCCCAGATGAGGAACTCCAGCGCCGTGGAGTGATTCCACTCCGGGGCGTATTTGGCGCTGGTGCTCGACCTCCGGTACCGCCAGGCGAAGAACAGCGTCAGCAGGATGACCGGCACGATGACGAGCAGCATCAGCACCGTCGAGGCGATGATCAGGTCGCGTTCCCGCACCGCCACGTCGCCCGAGGGGTCGAGGACCGTCAGCTTGCAGCCGGAGAGGACGGCTGCGAGGGCCACCAGGGGCAGGGCGCGCAGGATCTTGCAGGACATGCCATTCCACCATCCAGCCGCGGTGCAGGGCGGAGATACGCAGAGGGCGAGGGCCTGACCGCACCATCCGCACGGGATTGCCGGCGAGGTCAGGCCGAACCCGGAAGATCCTGACCTTCAGTCGCAGCGCCGCCTCCGCAGTCGCGCTTCAACCTCATCCGCCGTGCCGACGGCGCAAGGGGCGGGGCGCCTTGAGCGGTGTAACAGCGAGGCTCCAGCCAAACCATCAGCCAGGAGGAAGGATTGATCCCCCGATCAGGAGAGGAAGTTCTATACACGGGTATAATACCGGATCACGGAGGATCCTGATCTTCTGCGGAAGCCGCGGCTCGGCCATCGAGCGCGACTTGCAGCGGCTTCGCCCCGGACGGCCGGACGCCGACGAGGGTGTTACGGCGCAACAGGCGAGATGCAGCTGCCGCCGCCGGCAGGCCAGCAGCATTGCGCCAGGTCGGAGAGAGGGCTGGAATTGATCGCGAGCAGCCAGGTCCAGGAACTGCCGAACTCGGCGGAGCTCGAACGGGATGCGCGGCTGGCCCATACCGGCCATCATGCGGTTTCGCCGAATGAGATCGCGATCGGCGTCGTGATCGCACGCATGTCGGAGTTCTTTGACTTCTTCGTCTACGCCATCGCGTCGGTGCTCGTCTTTCCGCGCTTCCTGTTTCCCGACACCGACGCGACCATGGCAATGCTCTATTCCTTCGCCCTTTTCCCGCTTGCCTTCATCGCCCGGCCGCTCGGCTCCACCCTCTTCATGGCGCTCGATCGCCGGCACGGGCGTGGCGTCAAGCTGACGGTCGCTCTGTTCCTGCTCGGCGGCTCGACCGCCGCGATCAGCTTCCTGCCATCCCCTGAGCAAGTCGGTGCCCTGGCGGTTGTCCTGCTGGGACTGTTCCGCTTCGCACAAGGGCTGGCACTGGGCGGCGCCTGGGATGGGCTGGCCTCCTTGCTGGCGCTGAACGCCCCGCAGAACCGCCGCGGCTGGTATGCCATGGTGCCGCAGCTCGGTGCGCCGCTCGGCTTCATCCTGGCCGCCGGGCTGTTCGCCTTCCTGGTCACCTCGCTGCCTGAGACGGACTTCTACGACTGGGGGTGGCGCTATCCGTTCTTCGTCGCCTTCGCCGTGAACGTCGTGGCGCTCTTTGCCCGACTGCGCCTGGTGGTCACGGAGGAATTCGCCGACCTCCTGGCGAAGGACGAGCTGCAGCCGGTGCGCATCTCGGATGTGGTTGTCAGGGATGGGCGCAACCTGGTGATCGGCGCTTTTGTCCCGCTGGCCAGTTTCGCGCTGTTCCACCTGGTCACCGTCTTTCCGCTGGCCTGGATCGCGCTGCATACCGACCGCGGCATCCCTGACTTCCTGCTGACGCAGATGGCCGGAGCCGCCATCATGATCGTGACGATCGTCATATCCGGGTGGATCGCCGACCGGATCGGCCGCCGCCGGCTACTGGGTGTGGGCGCCGTGTTGATCGGGGCGTTCAGTTTCGCCGCGCCCTTCTTGCTGGGCCGCGCCAATACCGGCGCCACCACCTTCGTCCTGCTCGGTTTCGCCCTGCTCGGACTCTCCTTTGGCCAGGTAAGCGGCGCGGTGGCGTCGAACTTCACCCGCCGGCTGCGCTACACGGGTGCCGCGCTGACATCGGATATTGCCTGGCTGATCGGCGCCGGCTTCGCCCCGCTCGTCGTCCTGGCACTTTCCCGATGGCTGGGCCTCGCCGCCGTCGGCGGTTACCTGTTGTCCGGGGTGGTCTGCACCCTGCTGGCATTGACGACAAATCGGCATTTCGAGCTGCGTGACCAGTAGGCCGCGCAGGCGGATTCGAGGCAGAACCCGGCGTTTCGAGCAGGGGGACCGGTCTGGGAGCCGTCCTCGGCATCCCAGTCGGTCTGCACCGACGCGGCGCGACCGGTCATCGAGGTCATCGCCGAGCGCCGCCGCATGGGTCAGCAGAAGTCGTCAGGGTACAACCGGCGCGCCCTGATCGAAGCCGACGTCGCGCGCTTCAAGCGGGTCGTCGGCGACGCGCTGCACTCGCACACGGATGGGCGCCAGCGACCGAGGTGGCGGTCGCCGTCCGCGTGCTGGAGCTGGGACGCCCGGAGTACGCCGGAGTACGTCCGCATCGCCTGATCATGGACAAGGACAGGTTCAGGGCGTCCGCACGGCCGATCCCTGCAACACCGTCTCTCGGCGGTCTCGACGAAGCCCGGCCGGCCTGGGAATGGGGCTGTCGATCTGCCGCTCGATCATCGAAGCCCATGGGGGACGATTATGGGCGAGCGCGAACACGCCGCGCGGCGCCGTCTTTCAATTTGCCCTGCCACGCGACGGAATGGATGTGCCACTCAGCCGCGCCGGGTCTGGCAGCGACCGCGAGCAGCCCGAACTCGCGCGCCTGATCGGCGCGGCCGAGCACCGGGTCATGGGGATGGGCAGCGGCCGAGCCGAGGACACATCCGGCTTCAGGATGGCTGGCTCGCCGCCCCCGATGCGCCCAGACCCATGCGAGGGCCCTGGCCGCACGCTAAACCCCGGCTGGCGTCAACTCGTCAGGGTAAGGCGGACCCCCTCGGCGGAGAGATTGAGATTCAGGCCTTGAGTCGTCGAGTCCAGCTGGATCACGACTCCATTCTGGTTGCGCAGGTAGGTGACGCTGCCGCCGCCGGCGACCGTGACGCCCGCGCTGACGGCGACGTAGTCGCCCGAGAAGTCCTGCAGTCTTTGCAGGTTGTAGACCGCGCCGGTCGCGGTGAAATCGGTCGCGCCCACAGCAACCACGGAGAGGCCACGCACGCTGAACTGGTGCTGACGTCCCTGGAAGACGAGCGTACCGCTGCCCCAGGTGAAGCCGATGCCGGCGGCGACACTGCCGCCGGAGAGCGTGACCGTGCCGTCCGGGGCTCCCCCCGGCGACTGGGCCAGGCCGGCCGTGGGCAGGGCCGAGGCCAGGCCTGCGGCGGCGAGGATGATCGGGAGTGCGGTGGCCGCGGCGCGTCGGTTCATGCGGTCGGATCCTTTCGCGGTGAGGGAAGGGGCCGGTTTGGCAGGGTCTCGACGGAGCGGGAGAGGATCTGAGCCCGAGAAACGGATGGCGGGGCTCGACCACCCCGAATGGCCTCTACCGTAGCCGCGTGTGACGGGCCGAGATATTGGCCGAGGGGAAGGGCCAGACACCGGGACGGAGAGGGAGCCTCATGCCTTGGTCTGATGCCGCCGCACCTTCTGGGTGGATCGTCGTGGAGTTCCGCGACGGGGCCGGTGGCCCGGCTCTCCGGCCGACGCGGCCCGCAGGTTACGGCGAATCATTCCATTTGTGCGATCGCCAGTCCTGACAGCGCCGTTCGTCTCGGCTAATCGGCGGGCCTCGCAAGGAGCCTGCCTATGTCGAAGAAGTTTCTGACCGACGTCATCGCGCAGTCCGCCGACATGCCGGCCTCGACCGCGGGCCGGCTGGCCGCGGACATCATCAATGCGATCAAGACGCAGATTGTGGAGGCCGGGCGCTTCACCATTCCCGACTTCGGCGCTTTCACCGTGCGCGAGACCGCGAAGCGCGCGGCGCTGAACCCCCGCACGGGCGAGAAGGTGTCGGTCAAGGCGGGTGCGACGGTGCGCTTCAAGGCAAGCCCGGCCCTCAAGGAGGCGGCCTTCGCCGCTGTGAAGAAGGCCAAGCGCAAAGCGGCGAAGGGCTGAGCCGAACGTCACCTTGGCATCGCCGCAGCCGGCGGTGGCGGCTTACCGCAGGCTCGCTGCTGCCGGGCATACGGCCCGGCCCGCGGTGATCGGGACCTCCGTCGTCAGACGATCCGGCGCCGGCGCAGGGGAGGTGTGCCGGCCTCCCGCGCGCGGCGCCCCGCGATCTCCAGGCCCGCATGGCCGTCGTCGGTGATCAGCCCGAGCTGCGCCGCTGCAGACTGTCGGTGTGCCCGCGACAGGGCCTTCCAGGTCTGGCGCGAGGAGACGTGCCTCCGGATGGCAGCGTGGACCCGCAAGCCGTCGTGTCGCTCGATCCAGTGCGACCGTCCCTAGGCAACTTGACAATGCCGCTTGACATGCCGCTGGCTGCCCTGTATTTAACGTACCAGTTAATTGCATGGTTGGTTAAATGACCGGCCTGGACCCACTCTCGGTCACGCTGTCTGCTCTCGCCGATCCTACCCGGCGGGCGATTCTCGCGCGGCTCGTCGAGGGGGAGGCGACGGTGAATGAGATCGCCAAGCCCTTCGACATCAGCCTGCCGGCCGTGTCGCGGCATCTGAAGGTGCTGGAGGCCGCGGGCCTGATTTCGCGTGGGCGGGAGGCGCAGTGGCGGCCATGCAGGCTGGAAGCCGCGGCGCTGAAGAGCGTCGACGATTGGCTTGTCCGCTATCGCCGCTTCTGGACCGAAAGCTTCGACAAGATGGACGCCTACATCGCGGAACTCAAAGACAAGGAGAAGCTCGATGGAGGTTAGGCCTGCCGACGAACTCCTCATCACGCGATCCTTCGAGGCGCCCGCCTCGGTGCTCTTTGCGCTGTGGTCTGACCCCGAGCACGTGAAGCGCTGGATGGGGCCCGCGAACTTCACCTGCCCCGAAGCGGAGATCGATTTCCGCATCGGCGGTGCCTACCGCGTGATGATCAAGTCCGCGGAGCACGGCGAGAATTGGTTCGGCGGCATCTACCGCGAAATCGAGCGGAACAAGCGGCTTGTCTTCACCTTCGCCTGGGACAATGACGGCCCATCCGCGGGCGTCGAGACGCTGGTGACGATCACCTTCGAAGAACGCGGCGGCAGGACCGTCCAGACCTTCCATCAGAGACCCTTCATGACTGTCGAGCGTCGCGACAGCCATGTGGAGGGCTGGAACGAAGCCTTCGACAAGCAGCAGTCCTACGCCGCGAAGATCGCACGGGAGAGCACCGCATGATCACGATCTCCGCCTTCAAATGGGTTCCGGAATTCGCCCACGGTCTGGTGCGCGATATTCGCCCACGCTGGGCGCTGGAGGAAGCCGGCCTGCCCTACAGGACGCGCCTCCTTGAGCAGGGCGACCAGGACGAACCGGACTATCGTGCGCTGCAGCCCTTCGGGCAGGTGCCGATCTTCGAGGAAGACGGCCTCGTCATCTTCGAATCCGGGGCCATCGTGCTGCATATCGGCAAGCGGAGCGAGACGCTGCTCCCGAAGGAAGAGGGCGCAGCCGCGCGCGCGACGCAATGGCTGATCGCGGCGCTCAATTCCATCGAGCCCTTCCTCATGAATGTCGCACTGATCGATCTCTTCTACATGAAGGAGGACTGGGCGAAGCTGCGCCGGCCGGGGGCCGTGGAGGTCGCGCAGAGGCGCCTGGCCGCTCTTTCCAGGTCGCTCGGCGACAAGCCCTATCTTGATGGCGACAGCTTCACGGCCGGCGATCTGATGATGACGACGGTGCTGCGACTCCTGAAGCACACCGACATCGTCACGAGCGACAGGCGTCTCGCAGCCTATATCGAACGCTGCACCGCCCGGCCTGCCTTCCAGCGCGCTCTCGATGCACAGATCGGGGATTTCAAGCGCGCCGCATAGACCGAGGGAGTTGCAGGCCGGGGTGCGACCCGGGGTGCGACACAGGGTGGCGGCCCTGCCGGCATCCTGAGCGAAGCCGCCCACGACCCCTTCGATCTGCCGCCCGAGCGGGGCGAGCATCTCGCATGTCATTCCCGGCACCGCGGGATCGACCGCCACCTTCGCCAGGAGTGCCTTCACGACGCCGAAGGGGCTCGGAAAGCCGGAGACCTTCGGCGTCCTGGGCCTCGCGCATATCCGGACCGTGGAGCTTGCCCATACCCAGGTCACGCTTCCGACAGAGGATGAGCGTGAGTGCGCTGCAGGCGTCTCGCACAACCTCTCTCGCACAGCCTCTGAGGCACGCAACGAGGTCGAGGGTCGGCGCTTCCAAATCGGGGAGGAACATCACATGACCGAATTCACCATGATCGACAGGGACGACATGGCGGTCTGGCGCCCCTCGGACGGCACCTGGCACGTGCTCACCGTCGGGTCGAATTTCCACCACGGCCTCTCCCGCCAGTTGGGCCAGGGCGGGGACGTCCCGCTTGACGACACGCAGTTCACCGGCAGCGGCAACGACGACATGGTGGTCTGGCGCCCGTCCGACGGCAGCTGGCACGTGCTCACGTCCAGCACCGATTTCCGCGACGGCTTCACCCGCCAGCTGGGCCAGGCCGGCGACGTGCCGGTGCCCCACACCGACTTCACCGGCGACGGCAAGGATGAGATGACGGTCTGGCGTCCCTCGGACGGCACCTGGCATGTGCTCACCTCCGAGTCGCACTTCCACGACGGTTTCATCCGCCAGCTGGGCCAAGCCGGGGACATTCTGCTCGTCCAGACCGACTTCACCGGCGACGACACGAACGACATGGCGGTCTGGCGGCCCTCCGACGGCACCTGGCGCGTGCTGACCTCCGAGTCGCACTTCCGCGACGGCTTCACCCGCCAGCTGGGCCAAGCTGGGGACGTCCCGCTGGACGACACCGACTTCACCGGCGACGAAAAGCACGACATGGCGGTCTGGCGGCCGTCGGACGGCACCTGGCGCGTGCTCACCTCCGAGTCGCATTTCCGCGATGGCTTCACCCGCCAACTGGGCCAGGGCGGAGACATCCCGGTGTCCCACACCGACTTCACCGGCGACGGCAAGGACGACATCGCGATCTGGCGGCCCTCCGACGGCACCTGGCGCGTGCTGACCTCCGACTCGGATTTCACCGAGGGCTTCTCGCGCCAACTCGGCCAGGCTGGGGACACCATCATCGGCTGAGCCTGGCGCCATGCCGCTCCGCTCCACATCTCGCGCCGGCGGGGCAACAAGCGGCAGCGGAGCCGTGCCGGCCGACGCAGGATCCGATGGGCCCGCCATCGCTGCCGGCCGGCGGCGGCGCCAGGAGCCGCCCCGGGGCCAGACCGGTGGCGCGCAGGGCAGCCGCGGACGTGCGGATCAGGGCAGTCGCAACGGGCTCCGCTGCATCGGCTAGGGGCGCGGCGAGGCCGATGCCGCTCCGCGCCGCTCGACGCGCCGCGCACCGCAGGCGCCGATCCTGACGCCAGAGGCTGCCTACCTCAGTAGCTGGGCCCTCTCAGTCGACTCCAAAGGCACCAGGGTTGCGGCCTGCAATACCTCCGGCGGACGCTGGCCGGCGGCGCCACCCCAATCACGGCCTCCGGCCCCGACGGGGCAGCCCCCGGCGGCATTGCCTCCGGACCCTGTGCTACGGGGGACGCGACCAAAGGGGGATGCTCGTCCGACGCGCAGGCGCCGAGGGCAAGGCTGGAGGCGGCGAGGAGGATCGTCAGCGCATGCATGCCACCCGGTATGTGGCGGCCCGGAGGCCTGCTTCAAACACGGATCGCCTGAAGCATTTCCAGGCGAAGTGTGCGCCGTTCGCCGCGGGAAATGCGATCAGGAACAAAGTGCCAGGGCATTTCAGCCGTGCACGGCACGGGTGAATGCGCCCTGCCTCGGGTGACCGGCCGCGTCATCGCATCGGATCGCTCACGCTGTCGAGCACCGCGCGCGCCATCCGGGCGTGGGCCTCGACCACCGGCAGATACCTCGCCGCGAATGCACGCAGCTCCGGGTCTGTTCCGGCTTGCGCCTGATCGATGAACAGGGCGCGCTGCAACTCGTGCGCCTGGACCTGCTGAGCCATGTACCGGCTGTCGAAGTCGGCCCCGGTGTATGCCGAGAGGGCGCGCACCACTTCAGTGTCCTGAGAATCCTGGGCCGGCGGTGGCACGCCCCTGCGGCGCGCGATCGTGCTCAGCTCACGATCGACCACCGCACGCTCGGCGACGATGCGCTGTGCGAACTGGCGAACCATGGGGCTCGACGAGCGACGCGCGGCCAGTCGGCCGAGCGATACCATGCCTGCGCCCGCCATCGTCGCCTGCTGGATGAATGCGATGTCTGCGGCGTCCAGGGGAGGATCCTCGCGGCCCTGGCACGCGGCGGCGCCGAACGGCAGCGCTGACAGCAAGCGCCGGACCACGTCCATCTGAGGCTCCCTTCACCTGGGGCTGCCGGCAGGATGAGGCGGCGAGGAGCCCGGTACCGCATGACGTCGCGCGCGCCAGTGCCAAGCCGAACCGGGAGCAAGGGCGACCGCGCGTCCCGCTTCGGCCAGGTGCGCCGACAGGATGCTCCGGGCCGCGACCCGCCGGCAATGCCGTCACGCTCGGCAGGACGCCGTGCGAGCGCGAGATCGCGACCGTGCCGGCGAGTGAGGGATGCCCGCCGCGCGGAGGCGCAATCCTGCTCGGGGTGACGTTGCACCCGGAAAGCTGAACGCAAGCCGAGTGGGTTGTTCAGCGCCGGTTCGGGGGAGAGGGTGCATGCTACCGCAGCCGCGGAACAGCGGCACAGGGAGACCACGACCATGAACGTCGCCAAATTCGCTGCGGGCCTCGCGGTGGCGGTCCTCGGGGCGGCGGCCCAAGGCCTGACATGAAGGAGACCGGGCGATGCAGCCGCGACTGATCGGCGTTGTCTCCGGGCTCGTGGCAGCCCTGTTCTGCGGCCTGGCATGGCCGCAGACGGACCGGCCAGAGGGCGCGCCGTGGAGGCAGGACTTCGCCATCTCGAGTTGCCGCCTCGCGACCGCGGGCAGGAATCCGTACTTCATCCTGGAGCCCGGCTTTCGGTTGATGCTGGAGGGCGGCGATACGCGCCTCGAGATCACGGTTCTCGGCGAGACCAGGGTGGTCGCCGGCAACGACACCCGCGTCGTGGAGGAACGGGAATGGAAGGGTGGCAAACTGTATGAGGCCGCCCGCAATTACCTCGCGATCTGCAGCGAGACGAACGACATCTACTACTTCGGAGAGGAGGTCGAGTTCTACGAGGGCGATCGGGTGGTACGGCGCGACGGCACTTGGCTTGCAGGGGTGGGCGAGAATCGACCGGGCCTCCTGATGCCCGGAACCCCCAGACCGGGCATGCGGTACTACCAGGAGGTCGCGCCCGGCGTGGCGATGGACAAGGCGGAAATCGAAAGCGTCAGCGAGACGTGCCGGACCCCCGCCGGCACCTTCCCAGATTGCCTGAGGGTTAGGGAGGAGACCCCGCTCGAGCCCGGCGTCACGGAGTACAAATATTATGCGCCTGGGATCGGCCTGGTGAGGGACGGAGAGCTGGGGTTGATCCGATACGGCTCCACGGGAAATCGGTGACGCGGGCGGTTCGAGATGCGGCGATGCGGGGCGGCGTGGCGCCGGTCGAAAGTCAGAGACGGCCGCTGATCGGCCAGCGCCAGCGCGCCAGTTCGCGCCGCCCGACCTTGGCGCGGATGATCTTCTGTCCCCGTACCATCTCCGAGTTCTCGGCCCTCAATCATTCGAAAACCAACACAAACAGTCGGGTCAAGTCCGATCTAACGCATCGCGACA
>DASQVL010000549.1:0-2986 GCA_035640795.1 Crenalkalicoccus sp.
AGGCCGCGACCTATGACGACGCGACGCGCCGCTTCGCCGCGACGCTGACAGTGATGGCGGAGGGGATGCCGACGCTCCGCCTCCGCCTCGCCGGCCATGCCGTGCCGACCGCGCCGGCGGTGGTGGCGACGCGCCGCCTCGGCATCGGCGATATCCTCGGGCCCGGCGACCTGCGCCCGGTGCGGCTGCCGGCGCCGCGCGTGCGGGCGGGCACGGTGGAGCGCGTGGAGCAGGTGATCGGCCAGCAGCTCCGCCGCCCGGTCGCCACCGACATGCCGCTGATGGCGGCCGATCTCGGCCCGCCGCTGGTCGTCGGGCGCAACACGCTGGTGACGATGACGCTGGAGGCGCCGGGGATCTCGCTGACCGCCCAGGGCAAGGCGCTGGAGGCCGGGCCGCGCGGCGGGATGGTGACGGTGATGAACCTCGGCAGCCACACGCTGGTGGAGGCCGAGGTGGTCGGCCCCGGCCGCGTGCGCGTGCCGCTGCCGGCGCTGCGCTGAGGGGAGCGGGCGATGCGCGTGCTGCCCCTGCTCTGCCTGCTGCTGCCGCTCTCCGGCTGCGGCGCGCTCGAGAAGCTCTCCCGCGTCGGGCGGAACCCGGAGATCTCGCCCGTCGAGAACCCGACGGCCGACCCGAAATGGCGCCCCGTCTCCATGCCCATGCCGTCGCCGCAGGACCCGCCCGCGGCGTCGAACAGCCTGTGGCGGCCGGGCAGCCGCACCTTCCTGCGCGACCAGCGCGCCGCGCAGGTGGGCGACATCATCACCATCCTGGTCAGCATCGACGACGAGGCGCAGCTGCAGAACCGGACGCAGCGCACCCGCGACGGCACGGACAAGATGGGCATCCCGCAATTCTTCGGAATGCAGACGCGCTGGCTGCCGAGGGCGGCGAGCCCGGACACGCTGGTCAGCACCAACGGCAACCAGACGAGCGACGGCAACGGCACGCTGAAGCGGAATGAGACGGTGGCGCTGCGCCTGGCGGCGACGATCACCCAGGTGCTGCCGAACGGCAACCTGGTCGTGGCCGGCAAGCAGGAGGTGCGGGTGAATGCCGAGCTGCGTGAGCTGGCGGTGCAGGGGGTGATCCGGCCGCAGGACATCGCCAGCGACAACACCATCCGCCACGACCGCTTGGCCGAGGCGCGGATTGCCTATGGCGGGCGGGGGACCCTTTCGGACCTGCAGCAGCCGCGGATCGGGCAGCAGCTGTTCGATATCCTGCTGCCGTTCTGAGGGCTTGGGGGAGGAACTTTTCTTCCTCCCCGCCGGGGCCAAAAGCGCCTATCTCCTCTCCGTCTGCCGCAACGCGGCGCACGCATTCCGCTCCCCCACCCCCAGCTGCAGCGTCGGCAGTACCGCCAGCGGCCCCGCCACCACGCCGAGCCCAAGCGCCGCCGCCGCCCGCGCCGCCAGCTCCCCCACCGCCGGCCCCACCGTGGGATGCCGCAGCGTGCCGCCGATGTGGATCGGCGTCGGCAGGGAGCCGATGGTCACGTGCTTGGACTCGGTGCGCAGCCACAGATCCAGCCGCTCCGTCCTGAGATCCACCTCGCCGCCGCCGCGCACCACCGCGGTCTCCGTGTCCAGCAGCAGGGTGCGCGGCGAAAGCCGCCCCTGGCGCAGCTCGAAATCGCCGATCAGGCAGCCGATCCGCGTCCGCTGCGGCAGGCCGATCGCGGAGAACAGCGCCTTGCCGAACTCCAGCCCCGACAGGTCCACCAGGAAGGCGCTGAGATCGCCCCCCACCATCACCACGGTCAGCGCGCCGTTGCCGTTGCCGAGGATCTCCGCGAAGGACCGTCCCTCGCCCTCCAGATGCCCGACGCCGCCGAGCGAGCCCGCGCCTTGCACCCCCGCCGCGCCGGTCAGCCGCGCGAAGTCGAGCTGCGTCGCATTGATCTCGCCCGAAAGGCGCAGCACGCCGTTCTCCTGCGGCGCCAGGGTGAAGCGGCCGGCCAGCGTGCCGCGGCCCACCGGGAAGGCCACGCGCTGCACCTGCACCACGCCATTCTCGATATCGGCCTGAATCGCGATGCCGTCGAAGGGCATGCCGCGCCCCTCGATACGGTCGGCCTTGTAGTCCACATGCACCTCCGCGGCCTGGAGGCGCGGCACGCTGATCGGTTCGGTGGGCAACAGGCGCGGGCTCCGCTGCGCCTTCAGCGCCTCGGCGCGCTGCTCGGGCGTCAGCCCAGGCTGGTTGGGGCGCGCCGGCGGCGCGCCAACCACGCCGCCCAGATCGGCCAGGTTGACGTGGCGGGAGTGCAGCTCCGCCGCCACCACCGGCGGCTCCCGCCCGATCGTCACCATCAGCCTGCCCTCGATGTCGCTGCTGCCGACCTGCCCGCGCGCGTCCATGAAGCGGAAGCGCCCCGCCGCGTAGTCCAGCCGCCCGCTCAGCTTGAAGGGCGGCGTGGTCGGCGTCGGCACGCCGGTCAGCGGCTGCAGCAGCGCCATGTTCGGCCCCTCGCCGGCCAGGCGAAGATCGGCCCCCGCGAGGTGCAGCGGCTCGCGCAGCGTGCCCTCCAGGGTCAGCCGGGTCGGGCCGTTCGCCACCTCCAGCCGCACCGGCCAGGGGTGCTCCGCATCGCGCAGGTTGAGCACCGCCCCGCCGACGAGCCGCGCGGTCACCGGCTGGCCGGCATAGGTGCCGCGCGCCTCGGCCACCAGGCGGCTCTGGCCTCCCGGCGGGTCCTCGGTCGCCACGCCGACATTGAAGTCGGCGCGCAGCTTGGCGAGCGTCACATGCGCCTGGCCCTCGCGGATCCGGAGCGCGCCGATCTGGACCTTGGAAGGCTCCGCCGGGGCCGCATCGCCGGGCGGCGGCGCCAGATCGAAGATGTAGTTGGTGCGGCCATCCGGCAGGGCGCGCGCCTCCACCTGCGGGCGGTCGAGCTCCACCGCCGGCACGACGAACCGGCGCGTGCGCAGCCAGGCCATCAGGTCCCACTGCGCGGTGAGGCGGGGCACGCGCGCGA
>DASQVL010000550.1:0-2868 GCA_035640795.1 Crenalkalicoccus sp.
TGCACCGCCCCGCGCGAAGCACCTACCGCGGCGCCGGCGACAGCGTGGCGGAAGCCATGGTGGCGCGCCGCCCGCCGCGGGGGGCCGGGCGGGGCCGCCGCGGTTGCCTCCGATGCCGCTGCCGGTCCTGCCATGCGCGCCCCTCGATCCGGGGCCCAGCCTGGCCGGGCGGGGTTAACCGCGGGTTGCGCTGGGCCTACCCCGCCGCGTCGAAATGCACGTCGTGTGACTTCAACGGCTCCAGCTGGGTCGGCGGGGCCAGCCAATCCAGCTGGCGCAGCGTCCGCACCGCGTCCTGCATGCCCGCCCGCCAGTGGTCCACCATGCTGTTTCGGCTGAACTCGTAATCCTTGTAGTCGCGGTCGTAATGCATGCGGCGGTAGATCAGGTGCAGCAGGTTCAGCCGCGGCACCGCGCCGGCCGAAGCGATGCGCTGCACCTCCGGGTCCTTCTTTGCCTCCGGCGGCAGGCGCGCCAGCAGCGTGTCAATGTCGGCGCGCATGCGGGTCATCGTCTGGTAGACGTTGGTAACCAGGCGGGTGCGGGAGGAAAAGCGGATGTCCTTGGCCCGCTCGTCGGCCTCCTGCAGCGTGCGCGGGACGATGCCGCGGCTCGAGAACAGGTCCACCTGGAAGGCGATGGTGGTGGGCGGCACGCCGGCATCCAGCACGTATTGCAGTGGCGTGTTGGAGACGAGGCCGCCATCCCAGTACAACTCGCCGTCGATCTCGACGGGCGGGAAGCCCGGCGGCAGGGCGCCGCTCGCCATGATGTGCTCCGGCCCGATCCGCCGGTCGCG
Organism: Crenalkalicoccus sp.; assembly: GCA_035640795.1. Lineage (GTDB taxonomy): Bacteria > Pseudomonadota > Alphaproteobacteria > Acetobacterales > Acetobacteraceae > DASQVL01. Next base: position 800 of record DASQVL010000550.1, read on the forward strand.
GCTGTCGAAATAGATGGTGTTGCCGGTCGCCACATTGACCGAGCCGACCGAGATGCGCACCGGCCCCTCGTTCAGCAGGTCGAAATCCACCAGTTCGAGCAACGATTCCCGCAGCGGCGCGGTGTCGTACCAACTGATGGCGGCGGGGCAGCCGGGCGGCACGAGGTGGGGGATCAGGCCCCGCGGCGTGTAGAAGCCGGGCTGTCCGCTGGCCAGGGCGAACCAGGCCGCGGTCTGGTTGGCGAGGTCGCGCACCGCCTCGCCGGCTGGCAGCCAGGGCCAGTCCACGCGGGAGGTGATGCGGCTCCAGAACTCCCGCAGCCGCTCCACCCGCCGCTCCGGCGGGTTGCCGACGATGATCGCGGAATTCACCGCGCCGATCGAGATGCCGGCCACCCAGTCCGGCAGGAAGGGGGTCGCGGCCAGCGCCTCGTAAACGCCTGCCTGGTAGGAGCCGAGCGCGCCGCCGCCCTGCAGCAGCAGCACCACCCCGTCATGCCCTTCCCGCGCCCGCCGCCAGGCTTCCGCCTGCCGGGAGGCGGCCCGGCCGATCGGCCGTCCGGCACCTTCCAGCATCGCACCCTCCATGGTGTCGGGCGCACCATGCAGAAGCCCGGCGCCGACCGCCAGCGCGGAGGCGTGAGCGGCGCCGCAACCCGGGCCGCCCCCCGCCGTTCGCCCGGCATCCCCCGCAGGGAGGACGCGATGCCCAACGAAAAGACCCCCTTCCCGCCGCAGCGCCAGGCCCGCCAGCCCGGCATCGAGGCGGAGATGCGCCCGGAGCCGCAGGACCGCATGGAGCATTGGCGCGCCTGCGGCAAGCTCATCGGCAAGACCGCCATTATCACCGGCGGCGACAGCGGCATCGGCCGCGCGGTCGCGATCGGCTTCGCCAAGGAGGGCGCCGACGTGGTGATCCTCTACAAGGACGAGCACCAGGATGCCGAGGAGACGAAGCGGCTGGTGGAGGCAGCGGGGCGCCGCTGCACGGCGATCGCGGGGGATGTCGGCGACCCGGCCTTCTGCCGCGAGGCGGTGGCGCGGGCCGCGCAGGCGCTGGGCGGGCGCGTGGACATCCTGGTGAACAACGCCGCCGAGCAGCATGTCTGCAAGGACTTCGCGGAGATCCCGGAGGCGCAGGTGGAGCGCACCTTCCGCACCAACATCTTCGGCATGTTCTGGATGGCGAAATACGCCCTGCAGCACATGCCGGAGGGGGGTGCGATCATCAACTCGACCTCGGTCACCGCCTACAAGGGGAGCCCGGGGCTGGTGGATTACGCCTCGACGAAGGGGGCGATCCTCGCCTTCACGCGGAGCCTGTCCCAGGCGCTGTGGGAGCAGCGGAAGATCAGGGTCAACGCGGTGGCGCCGGGGCCGATCTGGACGCCGCTGATTCCGGCGAGCTTCGACGAGGAACGCACTGCGCAGCACGGCAAGTCGGCGACGATGGGCCGGGCCGGCCAGCCGGATGAGGTGGCGCCGTGCTACATCTTCCTCGCGAGCGAGGCGGATAGCGGGTACATCACGGGGCAGACGCTGCACCCGAATGGCGGGACGGTGGTGAACGGGTAGGCGGTGCGTGGGCGGCCCTTGGAGGGAGAAATTCCCTTCCTGGCCCAAGGCCAGCCTACGCGGCGTCCTTCTCCGGCAGCCGCATCCACCCCGGCGGCTCCGGCCGCAATTGCGCCCCGCCACACTCAAGGCCCCGCCCCGCCGCGATCGCCGGCAGCCGCAGCAGCGCCATCCCCCGCCCGTCGCGGCCGGAGCGCATCTCCCCCACCTCCGCCCCGTCCAGCATCACCTTCGTGCCGCGCGGCGGCAGCGCGCCCTCCACCGCCACCGGCACCAGCCGCCGCTTGACCAGGCCGCGATACTTGGTCCGCGCGGTCAGCTCCTGCCCCATGTAGCAGCCCTTGCTCCAGGAGACGCCGCCGAGCTCGTCGAACCCCGCCTCCAGCAGCACGCTCTGCTCCGCCTCCAGGTCCCGCGCCCCGTCCGGCAGGCCGAGGCGCAGTCGGTGCAGGTCCCAGGCCGCGGCATCGGCATCCACCCCGGCCGGCGGCGCG
>DASQVL010000551.1:0-4635 GCA_035640795.1 Crenalkalicoccus sp.
GCGGCCATTCGGCCGCTAAGCCTGCTTCGCAGCCCGCAAGTCAGGATTTACGCAGGGCGGTATCACGTGACGGGAAGGGAGAGCGGCGCGATGACGTCGCCGCTGCGGCCGGCATAGTCCAGCCGGCCGGCATCGCGCAGCATGCGGGCCTGGCTCTCTGCCAGGATGCCCGCCGCTTCCGTCACGTCCAGCCGTGTCGGCCGGCCCTCCGCCCAGATCGTCTCGCCGCCCACCAGCACGCGGCGCACCGCGCGGTCCGCGGCGTGGAAGACCAGGGCACGCAGCGGGTCGCGCGGCGGGCTCATCAGCGGGTGCCTGAGGTCCACCAGCACCAGGTCCGCCTTCGCGCCGATCGCGAGCCGCCCGAGATCCGGCCGCCCCAGCGCATCGGCGCCGCCCACCGTCCCCGCATGGAACACCGCCGCGGTGTCCGCCGCCGCAAGGTCCCGGGCCGCGTTGCGCGCCAGCAGGATGGCCAGCCGCATCTCCTCGATCAGGTTGTGCGGCGCGACATCCGTCCCGAGCGCCATGCGCACGCCCGCGCCGGCATAGCGGCCGAAATGCTTCAGATGCTCGCCATAGCGCGCGAAGGGGGAGGGGCAGTGCGCGACCGCCGCGCCGCGTTCCGCCATCAGCGCGACGTCGCGCCCACCGCGCCAGCCTGCATGCGTGTGCCAGCCGATGGAGGGATGCTCGTCCACGAATATCGCGTGACCGAGGATGCTGCGCGGCGTCAGCAGACCGAGCTCCGCCGCCCACTGGATGGGCGTGGTGCCGTGGCGGCGGATCATCTCCCGCACCTCCACCACCGCCTGCGCGATGTGCGTGGTGAAGGGGCGGCCGGTCGCCTCGGCAAGTGCCATGGAATCGCGCAGAAGCTCCTCCTCCACGGTATCGATCTGCGCGGGGAAGACGATGCCGGAGAGGCGGCCGGAGGGATCGGCCTCGGCCTCCGCCATGATGGCCTGCGCCTGCTGGAAACCGCGGCGGCCAGCGCCGGCGTCCCAATTCCAGGTGACGGTCTGGGGCGCGCTCATGCCCCAGCGCGCGCTGGCATAGCCGGGCCCGGCCCAGACGCGCAGGCCGCTCTCGCGCATCACCTCCATCCAGCCGGCGAAGGGCGCGGAGAGGTCCACCACGCTGGTGACGCCCGCCGACATCAGCTCGGCATAGGCGAGGCGCATCGCCGCCTCCCGCCCCGTCTCGTCGAGGCGCAGCGCCTGGCTGCGCTCGAAGAGGCCGGTCATCTGCTGTTCGGCGACGCCGTGATCCTCCCGCACGCCGCGGAAGCCGGGTTCGGTCGTCGGATGGGTGTGGACATTGACCAGGCCGGGGATGACCAGGTGGCCCGCGGCCTCGATCACCTCGGCACAAGCGGGCGGCGCCGCCGCCGGGTCGTGCGGCGCGAAGGCGGCGACGGCGCCGTCCGCGATCGTCAGATCCAGCCCCCGCCGGTAGGCGTGCCGCGCGCCGTCCCACACCACGGCCCAGTCGGCGTTGCGGATCAGGATGGTCCCGGCCATGGCGCGCGCCCCCGTTGCGTCGGGCAGCATAGGACCGGCGCCGCGCCTTCCGCCACGCCATGCAGCGGCCCTATCCTCGGGGCATGGACCGCCTCGCGCCCCAGGGCTTGGAGCTGCTCTTCGCCTCGCCGCTGCTGCGCTTCGCGGTGCGGGAGGCGGCGGCGCTGAATGCGCGGCTGCTGGCCGAGATCGCGGCGATGCGCAGAGCCTCCCCGGGGCTTGCGCGCAGCAACCAGCATGGCTGGCACTCGGAGACGGATTTCTTCCACCGTGCGGAGCCCGGCTGCGCCGCGCTGCGCACGCACATCCTGGAGGCGCTGCGCCAGGCGACGCTGCGCGTGGCACCGGAGTTCGACTTCGCGCAGCGCGCGCTGCAGGTGGAAGGCTGGGTGAACGTAAACGGCCAGGGCGGCTACAACACGCCGCACGACCATCCTGGCTGGGCCTGGTCCGGCAGCTACTACGTGGCGCAGCCGGAGGCCACGGGACGCAGCGGCATGATCGAGTTCCTCGACCCGCGCACCAATGTGGCGGTGGTGACGGTGGAGCGCGCGGCCTGCTTTCTCTCGAAGGCGCAGTTCCGGCCGCCGGCAGGGGAGATCATCGTCTTTCCCGCCTACCTGAAGCACTGGGTCTATCCGAACGAGCAGGCGGAGGAGCGGGTCTCGGTCGCGTTCAATGCGCGGTTTGCGCCGCGGAAGTAGGGACCTCCTGGGGGAAAGGGGTCCCCCGAGGCCATCTATGCCTGCGGCTCCAGCCCCGGAGCCTGCACCGCCGCCGGCGCCCGCGCGTTCCGCGCCGGCGCCCGCGCCACCGCCGTCGCCTCCCTGACCGTCGCGTGGATGAACCCCAGCTTGTCGATCGCCGGCTGCGACAGCACGAAGGGATAGAGATCCGGCGCCCCCATGCAGCGGTTCAGGCTGTTCACCGCATTGGTCAGCGGCAGCCAGGCCTCGATCAGCGGGCCGATCGCCGGCTCGGCATAGGGGTCGAAGGCGATCTCCGCCTGCAGCATCCCGCTGTGGTCGGCCCGCGGATTGACCGTGAGTCCCAGCGAGGCCGCCATCTCCAGCGTATCCAGGATGTGCAGCCAGTGCGCCCAGCTCTCGGCGAAATCCTCCCAGGGGTGCGCGGTGGCATAGGCGCTGACATAGCCCGCCTGCCAGTCCGCCGGCGGGCCCTCCGCATGGTGGCGCCGCAGCGCCTTGGCGTAGTCCTGCCGCTCGTCCCCGAACAGCGCGCGGAAGGCCTCCAGCCGGGCGCCGTCGCGCACCAGCAGGTCCCAGTAGAAATGCCCGCTCTCATGCCGCACATGGCCCAGCAGGGTGCGGTAGGGCTCGCCCATGGCGGTGCGGCGGCGCTCGCGCTCGGCGTCGTCCGCCTCGGCCAGCGCGAGCGTGATCACCCCCTCGGCATGGCCGGTCATCACCGGGGGCCCGCCGGGGGTGTCCGCCAGCACGTCATAGGCCAAGCCATGCCGCGGGTCCTGCCGGCGGTCCGGCATGGGCAGGCGCAGCTTCATCAGCGTATAGGCCAGGCGCCGTTTCGCGACCTCCCACCGCCGCCAGGGCGGAAGGTTCTCCGGCACGGCCAGGTCCGGAACCACTCGGTTGTGACGGCAGGCGGCGCACAGGCTGTCCTTGTCGCGCGCCGACAGCAGCCAGTTGCAGGCGTCGTAGGCGGCGTTGGCGCAGTAGCGGAACCGCCCCTCCGGCACGGCCAGGGCGCGGAATGCGCGGCCATCCGGCTCCAGTGCCGAGAGCGTCGCGGGCCCCGGCAGATAGCCGAGTGGCCGCCCGCAGCGCTCGCAGCGGACGTTCTCGAAGTGGAGCACCTGGCCGCAGGCCTGGCAGCGGAAGAGCCTCATGCCCTGCCAGGGACGCGCGAGCACCCAAAAGGTTTCGTCATCGGTTCGTGGGGAGGGCCAGCGCCGGCTCCGGTTCCAGGTCCACCGCGACCGCGAGACCTTGGCTCGCCCCCCCGCCCAGCACCACGCCGCGCACCGGGCTGACATCCGCGTAGTCCCGCCCCCAGGCGAGGACCACGTGCTCCTCCGCCACCACCAGGCCGTTGGTGGGGTCGAGGTCCACCCAGCCGAGGCCGGGGCCGAGCCAGCAGCCGACCCAGGCATGGCTCTGGTCGGCGCCACGCCGGCGCCGCTCCCCGGGCGGCGGGCGCGTCCGGACATAGCCCGAGACGTAGCGCGCGGGCAGGCCGAGCGCGCGCAGCGCCGCGATCATCAGCTGGGAGAAGTCCTGGCAGACCCCCTCCCGCCGGGCCAGCACCTCCTCCACCGGCGTCGCCAGGCTGGTGACGCCGGCGCGGAAGGTGAAGTCGCGGGCGATGCGGGCGTTGAGCTCGAGCAGGCCTGCGAGGACGGGCCGACCGGGCGGGAAGCAGGTGGCGGCGAAGGCGCCGGCCGCCGGCACTGCCGGGATCATCGGGGAGGGCGCGCGGAACTCGGCCGCGGCCGGCTCAGCGCCGCTTCGGGCGGCCTCCGCCACCGCCTCCCAGGCCGGGGTCGCGGCTGGGGTGGGGGGTGCGGGAAAGCCGACCTCCACCACCGCCTCGGCGACCACGGCGAATTCCGTGTGCGGCGCCTCCAGGAACAGCCAGGTGGCGGTGTTGCCGAAGTGGTCGGGCCCGTCGCGGCGGCGGCCGGCGGGCGGGTCGGCGGTGATGCGCGCCGCCAGCACGCGCTGTCCCGGCAGCTCCCGCGGCGTCAGGTGCAGGAGGTGCGCGGCCAGGTCGACGCCCGCGCCATAGGCGTAGCGCGTCGCATGGCGGACCCGGTAGCGCACCCAGGGCACCGGGGGGCTCAGGCGACCAGGCTGCGCGCCACCGGCAGCAGCGCGAACCAGCGGCGGGAGATGCCGTCGGAGAGCGCCGCCACCGCCCCGGCATGGGCGATCAGCCGCGGCGGCAGGCGCACCGCTGCCTCCGCCGGGTTCGCGGCTGATGCCACCTCCTCCGCCATCGCCCGCGCCTCCCCGGCCAGCGCCGCCGCGGCGGTGGCGAGCGGGCGCCCCGCCGGCTCCGGCAGCTCGGCCAGCATGTCGCGGGCAGCGAGTGTCTGGAAGGCCAGGCCGCGCGGATTGCCCGAGTCGGCCAG
>DASQVL010000552.1:0-2520 GCA_035640795.1 Crenalkalicoccus sp.
TCGCGGCGGTCAGGGAGTGGATCCTGCGGGAGACGGGTCCGGGCTGAGGCGTGCGAGGTGCGGATCCCCAACACGCGCGTCTCCGGCCTCCGCCGCTACCCGAGCCAGCCGGTCGCGAAGCCAGTGGTGCATGGGGTCGCGGTGGACGCGCGCGTGCCAAACGGCGATCACGTCGAAGCCGGGCACCGCGACCGGCGGCGCGAAGACACGGAGCCCGGCGGCGACCGCGGCCCCGCGCAGCAGGCGCTCGGGCAGCACCGCGACGGCATTGTCAACTCGGCGCATGCCGGAACGAATATTCGCAATTTCCGCCTGCCGGAGTCCGTGGCAGGCGGAAGTTTGATGCGCGGCGCCGGCATCGAAGGCCCGCGGGTTTTCACCGCACGGCGGGCCCCGAGCTCAAGTTGACAATGCCCCTGACGCAGATCGCCGGAGGCCTGTCGTGCGACGCTCCGGAGCGCGCGGCCGCGAAGGCGGTGATCGTCGAGGAGGTCGAGCGCCGTAAGCGTCAGCCCATTCAGGCGGGTTGACGCTGGGCCTTGAAGTTCCAGGGCAGGAGTTCGTCGAGACGGCTCATGGGATGACCGTGCGCGAGGCGGTGGAGAACGGCGGCGATGTAGGCCTCCGGATCCAGGCCGTTCAGCTTCGCGGTCTCCGCGATGGTGTAGATGATCGCGGCGCGCTGCCCGCCGGCATCGCTGCCCACGAACAGAAAGTTCTTCCTCGTCACGGCTATACCTCTCAGCCGTCGTTCGGACAGGTTGTTGTCGATCGAGAGCCTGCCATCCTCGACGTAGCGCGCCAGCGCGTCCCAGCGGTTCAGCGCGTACTGCAGCGCCTTGCCGAGCGTCGACTTGCCCGATAGCCGGCGCCGCTGCTGCGACATCCAATCGTGCAGCGCCTCCAGCAGCGGCTTGCTCCGCGCCTGCCGCACCGCGCGGCGCTGCTTGGGCGGCTGGCCGTTGATCGCCGCCTCGATGGCATAGAGCTCACCGATCCGCCGCAGCGCCTCTTCGGCGATCGGCGACCTGGTGCTCTCGTGGACCTTGAACAGCTCGCGCCGCGCATGCGCCATGCAGGCGACATGGGTGATCGGCTGTGGCTTGCCGCCCTTGGCCGCGGTGAGCGCGTCGTAGCCGGCATAGGCGTCGGCGTGGAGCCAGCCGACGAACCCGGCCAGGTGCTCCCGTGGCCGCTCGCCCTTGCGGTCCGGCGAGTAGCAGTAGAGGGCCGCCGGCGGCCCGGTGCCGCTCCAGGGCCGCGGGTCGAAGGCGTCGACCCAGAACCGCCCGATGCGGGTCCTGCCGCGCCCCGGGGCGAGCACGCGGATGGTCGTGTCGTCGGTCCAGACCACGCCCTGCGCCATGGCGTGGGTGCCGATCGCCGCGGCGACGGGGCGCAGCCACCAGGCGCCGTGGCCCACCCAGTCGGCCAGCGTCTGGCGCTCGATCTCCACCCCCTCGCGCGCCAGGATGCCCGAGAGCCGGTAGAGCGGCAGGCCGTCCAGGTACTTGGAGACCAGGACGTGCGCCATCAGCCCCGGTCCGGGCCGGCCACGCTCGATGGGCAGGGCGGGGACAGGTGCCTGCAGCATCGCCTCGCAGGCCCGGCAGGCATAGCGCGGCCGGACATGGCGGAGCACCTTCAGCCTGGCCGGGATCTTCTCGAGCACCTCGGTCACCGCCTCGCCGAGCCGGGTCAGGCGGGCGGGGTCGGTGCAGCCGCAGTGGCAGGCGAGGACGGGTTCATGCACGATGGTCTCGCGCGGCAGGTGCTCGGGCAGCGGGCGGCGCAGCGCCGGTTGGCGCGGCTTGCCGGATTTGCCCCCGGTCCGGCGCGCCTTCTCCGCCGTCGCGGCCTCCCGCTCGACCTGGTCCTCCTCGAGGTCGCCGATCAGCATCTCGAACTGGCCGATCTCGGCCGCCAGCCGTTCGGAGGACTTGCCGTACCGCTCGCGCCGCAGCGCGACGAGCTGGACCCTGAGCTTCTCGATCTCGAACCGGGCGTTCAGCAGCAGCGCGTCACGCTCGGCCAGCGCGGCATCGCGCTCGGCGATGGCGGCGTCGCGTTCCGCCAGCAGCGCGCGCAGGTGCGCGGTGTCGGCGGGAAATGCAGCGCTGTCGAGATCGCCGGGCACGCACGAATCCTCGCCGATCGCGCCGCGTCGCCCCAAATGAGGATGGCGTTATCCGACGACTTCCGGCCGTGCCGTCCAGGCCGGCATGCGCCAATCGATCCCTTCCAAGAGCATCGAGAGCATGGCCGGGGTCAAAGAGACGACGCCGCTCGTCGCCTGCGGCCACACGAACTTGCCTCGCTCAAGCCTCTTGGCGACGAGAATCAGGCCCTGGCCATCCCAGACCAAAATCTTCAGCAGGTCGCCCCGGCGTCCACGAAAGCAAAACGCCGCACCGCTGTAGACATCCTGCGCCAGCACACTCTGCACCTGCGCGGCCAGGCCGTCGAACCCCTTCCTCATGTCCGTGGTGCCGCACGCCAGGTAAACCCGCGTGCCAGGCG
>DASQVL010000553.1:0-7297 GCA_035640795.1 Crenalkalicoccus sp.
TCGGTCGGGCCGCGGCGCCGGCGGCGGGCGCCGCCGCGCCCTGACAGCCTCCCCCCCGCGGGTAGCCGGCCGCCGGCGCCTGCCCTACTCTGCCACCGAGAACCAGAGCGGATGCCGATGAACAAGATCGCCACCCTCGCCGAAATCCGGCCCACCTCCGCCATCGACACGCCGGACATGACCGTCAGCGCGCGGAACGCCTTCGGCCTGGACGTGGACATGCAGGTGCCGGCCTTCTCCACCCGCACGGAGCACGTGCCGGAGGTGGACGAGGCCTACCGCTTCGACCGCGAAACGACGATGGCCATCCTCGCCGGCTTCGCCTTCAACCGCCGCGTCATGATCCAGGGCTACCACGGCACGGGCAAGTCCACGCATATCGAGCAGGTGGCGGCGCGGCTGAACTGGCCCTGCATCCGCGTGAACCTGGACAGTCACATCAGCCGCATCGACCTGATCGGCAAGGACGCGATCGTGCTGAAGGAGGGCAAGCAGGTCACCGAGTTCCGCGAGGGCATCCTGCCCTGGTGCCTGCAGCATCCCTGCACGCTGGTCTTCGACGAGTACGATGCCGGCCGGCCGGACGTGATGTTCGTGATCCAGCGGGTGCTGGAGGTGGAGGGGCGCCTCACCCTGCTCGACCAGAACCGGGTGATCCGGCCGCATCCCTGCTTCCGGCTGTTCGCCACCGCGAACACGGTGGGCCTCGGCGACACCACCGGCCTCTACCACGGCACGCAGCAGATCAACCAGGGCCAGATGGACCGCTGGAACATCGTCGCCACGCTGAACTACCTGCCGCATGGGCAGGAGGTGCAGATCGTCCTCTCGAAGCTGGGCCTTGAGGGCGATCCGAAGATGAAGAAGCAGGTGGAGGCCATGGTGGCGCTGGCCGACCTGACGCGCGCCGGCTTCATCGCCGGCGACATCAGCACGGTGATGTCGCCGCGCACCGTCATCACCTGGGCGGAGAACGCCAAGATCTTCGGGGATATCGGCTTCGCCTTCCGCCTGACCTTCCTCAACAAGTGCGACGAGGCGGAGCGGCCGACCGTGGCGGAGTACTACCAGCGCTGCTTCAACGAGGAGCTGCCGACGGGGACGCTGCTGCGCAAGGTGGGGTGATGCGGCCGCCGCGCTTCCGCCTGCACCATGCGCGGAATTCCCGCTCCGCCCGCATCCTCTGGCTGCTCGAGGAGGCGGGCGCAGCCTATGAGCTCGTCCGGCACGATCTCTCTGAGGGGACGCAGAAGCGCCCGGACTACCTGGCGCTGAACCCGGCCGGGAAGGTACCGGCGCTCGAGGACCTAGGGCCGGATGGCGCGTGGCGGGACGTCGTCGTTACCGAGAGCGCCGCGATCTGCGCCTATGTCGCGGACACCCTGCCCGAGGCGGCGCTGGCGCCGCCCATCGGCACGCCCGGGCGCGCCGCCTATGCGAACTGGATGGCATGGTGTCCCGGCGTGCTGGAGCCGGCCTTCGCCGACCTTGTCTTTCCCCGCGCTGCCGAGGCGCCGCGCCGTTCCCTGGGCTGGCCCGCCTACCCGGAAGCCGAGGCCCGGCTCGAGGCGGTGCTTTCCGCCGGAGGCCCCTGGCTGCTCGGCGACCGCTTCTCGGCCGCCGACATCCTGATCGGGTCCATGCTGCAATGGCTGGACGCGTGGGGCAAGCTGCAGTCCGGTGAGGCGCTGCGACGCTACCTCGGGGCGCTGGAGGGTCGGGCGGCGCTGGGCCGTGCCCGCATCCGGGACGCCGAGGCCGAGACCGCCGCACCATGAGGCAGTCGATACGGACGGCTCCCGCCGTCCGGGAGCGCGTTGGATGAGCAAACAGGATCTGACCCGCCAGGAGGAGTTCAAGCGCGCCACTGCCGGCGCGCTCCGCGCCGTCGCGCATGCCGAGCCGGAGGTGCAGGTCGCCTTCCAGCCTGGCCCATCCGGCATCGCCGGCCGCCGCGTCCGCCTGCCGCTGCCGACTCGCGCCCTGCCGCCCGCCGAAATGGCGAAGCTGCGCGGCGCGGCCGATGCCGCGGCCCTTCGCCTCCGCCACCACTCGGAAGCCGTGCACGCCGCGCGCCTGCCCGCGCGGAAGGATGCGCGGGAGGTGTTCGACGCGCTGGAGGAGGTGCGCGTGGAGGCGCTGGGCAGCCGCCACATGGCAGGGATCGCCGCCAATCTCCGCGCCCGCCTCTCCGACCAGTGCGAGGCCGAGGGCTACGACCGCATGACGCGGAAGGAGCAGCTGCCCCTACCCGCCGCCCTCGCCCTGCTGGCGCGCGAGCAGGTGGCGGGCGAGGCGGCGCCGGAGGCGGCGCACCGCATCCTCGATCTCTGGCGCGACACGCTCGGCGAGAGGGCGGAGGCCGCGCTCGCCGAGATGCGGGCGACGACGGACGACCAGGACGCCTATGCCCGCGCCGCGCGCCGCCTGCTCGCCGCGCTCGACCTGGCCGAGGCCGAGGTGGAGAGCGAGGCCGAGGCGCAGGAGGATGGCGAGGAGCAGGGCGAGACCACGCCCCAGCAGGACCAGTCCGGCGAGGGCGAGGCGCAGGCCCAGGACCAGGAGAGCATGCTCGGCGCCCAGCCCGAGGCCATGCAGGGCGAGGCCGCCGAGGACGAGACGGAGGAGGCCGAGGAGGAGGGCGCGGCGGCCGAGGGCGACGACAAGCCGGGCGGGCCTCAGCAGCGGCGAGAGGTCCCGGCCACCGACGACGCCTCCCGCTACCGCGCCTTCACCACCGCCTTCGACGAGACGACGGATGCCGACGAGCTCTGCGACCCGGAGGAGCTGACCCGGCTCCGCCAGCAGCTCGACCAGCAGCTGAGCCACCTGCAGGGCGTCGTCGCCAAGCTTGCCAACCGGCTGCAGCGTCGCCTCCTCGCGCAGCAGCAGCGCGCCTGGGAGTTCGACCTGGAGGAAGGGCTGCTCGACGTCGCGCGCCTCGCCCGCGTGGTCGCCAACCCGATGCACTCGCTGAGCTACAAGCGCGAGCGCGAGGCCGATTTCCGCGACACGGTGGTGACGCTGCTGATCGACAATTCGGGCTCCATGCGCGGCCGCCCCATCACCGTCGCCGCCATGTGCAGCGACATCCTGGCGCGCACGCTCGAGCGCTGCAGCGTGAAGGTGGAGATCCTGGGCTTCACGACGCGCGCCTGGAAGGGCGGCCAGTCCCGCGAGAAGTGGGTGCAGGAGGGCAAGCCGCGCAATCCGGGGCGCCTGAACGACCTGCGGCACGTGGTCTACAAATCGGCCGACGCGCCCTGGCGCCGCGCCCGCCGCAGCCTCGGCCTGATGCTGCGCGAGGGTCTTCTCAAGGAGAACATCGACGGCGAGGCGCTGGAATGGGCGTACCGGCGCCTGCGCAACCGGCCGGAGCACCGGCGCATCCTGATGGTGATCTCGGACGGCGCGCCGGTGGATGACAGCACGCTCTCGGTCAACCCGGGCAACTACCTGGAACGCCATCTGCGCCGCGTGATCGCGGAGATCGAGGGGTGCGGCGATGTGGAGCTGATCGCGATCGGCATCGGCCACGACGTGACGCGCTACTACCGCCGGGCCGTCACCATCGTCGATGCCGAGGAGCTGGGCGGCACGATGATGAAGAAGCTTGCGGAGCTGTTCGACGAGGATGCGGCCGAGGCCTGGCACCGCGCGGCGGCCGAGCGCGCGCCGCTGGTCGCCTGACCCGCGGCGCCACGCCGCCCGTCGGATGAGAACGCCCGAGGCTGCGGCTCCGCTCAGCCCTGGCGGATGATGCCGTTCACCTTCGGGAAACGGGCCAGGACCTTCTCGTCCACGCCGAAATTGTTCGACAGCAGCCAGGGCGGGCTGGTGGCGATCCAGTTCGACAGGGAGATCTCCTGGTACTCGCCGCGGTCGAAGATCACCAGCATCTCAAGGGTCTCCTTGCCGGTATTCTCGACGTAGTGGCCGTAGCCGGCCGGGACGTAGGAGACGTCGCCGGGCCCGAAGCTCTCGATCCGGTTGCGCCCGCTGGCGCCGAAGAGGCCGATGCTGGCCTGGCCCTTGATGAAGTACTGCCACTCATTCGCCTGCGGGTGCCAGTGCATCTCCCGGATGACGCCCGGCTCCATCCGCATGATTCCGCCCGTCATGGTGGTCGAGATCGGGAACTCCCTGGCCGAGGCGAGATGCAACGAGCCGCCCTTCTGGTCGTACTGCGGCTTGTGCGAGGAGAGCCGGTACTTGTGCGTCCGGGCGCCGGCGTTCGAGACGTTCTCCTGCGCCTGCGGGCTGTCCTTCTCGATGATCGCGCCCTGCATGATGTAGGTCTCGCCCTTCGGAAAGTTCTGGAAGGTCGAGGCGGGCAGGCCGAAATTCCTCGCCAGCACCTCGGGCGGCGTCAGGCTCATCCAGTCGGTGATGCTGAAGGTGCCGTTCTCCGAGAAGTGCCCGCTGTCGAAGGCGAGCAGGAAGTGGCAGGGCTCGCGGCCAATGGTCTGGACCGAGTGGCCATGGCCGCGCGGGAAGTACCAGATGTCGCCCGGCTCGAAGTTCAGCACCTCAGTGTTGCCGGCAGGATCCAGCACCGTCGCCTGGCAGGTGCCTTCCAGGATGTAGGCCCATTCCGCGGCGGTGGCGTGCCAGTGCAGCTCGCGCGAGGCGCCCGGATTCATGAACATGTGGACGCCGGTGATGCCCTGGCTGATGGGCAGCTGCTCGGCCGTCACCTCCTTCGACCAGCCGCCGGAGGTCACCTTCGCGTGGCCGCCGTCCAGCGAGTACTTGAACTGCGGGATCTCCTCGTGCCGCGTGCGCTCGACCACCTTGGGTCCGGCCGGCATCGGTTGGGCCAGGTGCTGCGCCTCGGCTGTTTGCAGGAAGGACGGCAGCATGAGACCGCCGGTGGCTGCGGCGCCGAGCACGGCCCGGCGATTCGTCGGGAGCATTCCCTTCACCTTTCGTAAGTTGCGGCCACCTCGTGGCCGAGACTTCGGCGCCTGGGAACTGCAAAGGCGACATGCACAGATGCAGGCCGTGAAACTGGCTAACCTGGACCTTAACCTCCTGCTCATCTTCAACGTCGTGATGCGGGAGCGGAGTATCACGCGCGCCGCGGCGCAGCTCGGCCTCAGCCAGCCCGCCCTCAGCCATGCTCTCGCGCGGCTGCGCCATGCCCTGAAGGACGAGCTCTTCCTGCGGACGCCGGCCGGCATGGTGCCGACGCCGCGCTCTGAGCAGCTCGCCTGGCCTGTGCAGGAGGCGCTCGCCATGTTGCAGGCGGCGGTCGAGCCCACCGACTTCACGCCTGCGGCCGCGGAGCGCGTCTTCCGGGTGGCCCTCGACAGTGCCGCCCTCCTCGTGCTCGCGGCGCGCCTCGTCGGCGCCGTATCGGCCAAGGCCCCGGGCGTACGGCTCGACCTGCGGTCGGCCGGCACCCTGGATGTCGAGGCGCTGATCGAGCAGGGCAAGCTCGACCTCGCCGTGCACGGGCGCGAACCGAGCTCGACGCGCTTCGTCTTCCACCTGCTCTACGAGGACCGCTTCGTGCTGGTGCTGCATCGCGACCGGGCGCCGTCGCGCCCACTCGACGCGGCGGCGCTGGCGGCGATGCCGATGCTCGAGACCTCGTCGAGCGGTGACGATCTCGGCCTCCTCGACGACTGGCTCGGACAGCAGGGGCTGCGGCGGCAGGTCGCGCACCGGGCGCCCTGTCCCGCGGCGGCGGTGGCGCTCCTCTCCGCCTTGCCTCTCGCGGCGGTGATGCCGGCGCAGGTCGCGGCGTCCCTGCTGAAGGGTCAACCCGGACTGCGCCAGCTGGCCTTGCCCGAGCCGGCACCGACGTCCCGCAGCGTCGTCATCTGGCATCGACGCCTGGAGGCACACCCGGCACATCGCTGGCTCCGCAGCGTGGTGCGGGAGATCGCCGTCTCCGTCCGATCCCCGACGCAAGGGGGCGCACCGGATGATACCGGCGTGCGCTTGCTTAGACACACAAGCGCCCTCCGGCGTTAGCGCGGCCTCCGGCCGCTTGGCCAGGTGGCAATGGCCGCGGCGGCCATTCGGCCGATCAGCCTGCTTCGCAGGCTGCAAGTCATGATTTATGCAGGGCGGCATGACATGCTCAATCGGAGCGCGACAGCGCGGCCTGCGCCGCGCCCGGCATGGGCGCGCTGTCCGCCTCGTGTCTTCCCTTTTTCCCGCGTCACGATGACATTCCGGACGTGGGACAGGGGATGGTGCCGCCGGGCGTGACCGCATCGCAGCGCTTGCCGACATTGCCCCCCCGCGCCCTCGCCCGCCGTGCCGTGCTCGGCGCGGCCGCCACGCTGCTGGGCGGCAGCGCCTGCGGGGCCCGCAGCCTCGCCCAGCCGCTTGCCCTGCCCGCCGCCCCGGGCGCGGCGATGGAGCCGCTGGGCGCGCTCGCCCTCGATGACCGCGTGCTCGGCTTCGGCGGGCTTTCCGCCCTGCATCTCGATCCCGACCTCACCATCACCGCGGTCAGCGACCTCGCCCACTGGATGACGGCGCGGCTGGTGCTGGACGCGACCGGCCGGCCGGTGGGGCTGGAGGGGCTGCGCACCGGGCCGCTCCGCAATGATGCCGGGCGGCCGCTGGCCCGCGGCTATTTCGGCGATTCCGAATCCCTTGCCCGGCTGCCCGACGGCACCTGGCTGGTGGGCTTCGAGCGCTGGCACCGCATCCGCGCCTACGCGACGCTGGACGGGCCCGGCCGCTACGTCGCGGCGCCGGAGGCGCTGGAGCAGGCGCCGGCCAATGGCGGGCTGGAATCGCTCACGGTGCTGGCGGACGGGCGCTGGCTGCTGCTGGCCGAAGCCTATCCGCCCGAGGGAGCGCCGACGCTCCGCCGCGGCTGGATCGGCACGCCGGGCGCCTGGACGCCGATTGCCTACCGCCCGGCGCCCGGCCTCGACCCGGTGGATGCGGCGCCACTGCCGGATGGCAGCGCGCTGGTGCTGGAGCGGGGCTTCACGCTGTTTGGCGGCTTCGCAGGGCGGCTGGTCCGGCTGCCGCGCAGGGCGCTGGCGGCGGCCGGGGCGGGCACGGTGCTGGAGGGGGAGGCGCTGCTCGACCTCGCCCCACCGCTGCCGGCCGAGAATTACGAGGGGGTGGCGGCGGCGCGGGTCGGCGAGCGGACGCTGGTGGCGATGGTCTCGGATGACAACGAGAATCCGCTGCAGCGCAGCCTGCTGCTGGTCTTTGCCATGGCGGAGTAGGGGCTGGCAGGCCCGGCTTCGGTCGAGGGTCGGGCCGTGCTCCGCGCTCAAGCCAGGCCGGCTTCGCCGGCGCCGCGCGGCCTCGACCGCCG
>DASQVL010000554.1:0-10554 GCA_035640795.1 Crenalkalicoccus sp.
CCGGCGTGGTCGGCAGCCTGGTGGGCGGGCTGATGCTGGGGGTCGGGCTCGGCCTCGCCGTGCAGGGCGCGCATATCGGCTGGCTGCTCGCCATCCCGGCGGCGCCGGTGGCGGGCCTCTGCGGCTACGTCCTCGCGCGGAGGCTCGCCAGCAAGCTGGACGAGTGAGCCGCTACCCCGCGGCCAGGGCTTGCATCCGCGCCACTGCCTCCGGCTGCTCCTCGATGCGCAGCGCCTCGTTGAAGCGGCCGCTGCGTTCCGGCCTTGGGGCCGAAACTAGCCCTCGGCGGCGTCCGACTTCCAAGGCGGGGGCGGCGCTTCCGCCCTGCCCCTGCGCATGCGGCCGCGCGAGAGCTCCGTGACGACGCCGTGCAAGGTGCGTAGCTCCTGCTCCGTCACCTCGCCGCGGTTGAACCAGTGGCGCAGGTTGCGGACCATGCCGGCGCGCTTCTCCGCGTGGTCGAGGAAGCCCGAGGCGTCGAGCTCGCCGACCAGGCGGGAGAGGAACCCCTCCAGCTCGGCGCGCGTCGCAACGCGGCTCTCATGCGTCTCCAGCACGCGAGTGGGCGTGGCCTCCGCGGCGGTCCACCACTCATAGGCCATGACCATCACCGCCTGCGCCAGGTTCAGCGACATGTGGGCGGGGTTCAGCGGGTAGCGCACCAGCGTGTCGGCGCGCGCCAGGTCCTCGGCGTCGAGGCCGGAGCGCTCCGGCCCGAACAGCAGGGCGGCGCGCAAGCCGCGGGCGTTGACGGCGCGCAGCTCATCAGCCGCGGCGCGCGCGGTCAGCACGGGAATGACCACGTGGCGCGGCCGCGGACAGGTGGCGAGGACGCGGTGGCAATCCGCGGTCGCCGCCGCGACGTCCGGGTGCACCGTGGCGGCGTCGAGGATGGCATCGGCGCCGGAGGCGGCGCGCCAGGCGCGGTCCTGCGGCCAGCCATCGCGCGGCGCGACGAGCCGAAGATGAAACAGCCCGCCATTCGCCATGGCGCGTGCCGCAGCGCCGATGTTCTCCGCAAGCTGCGGGCGCACCAGCACGACGACGGGGCTCTCACCCGGCGGTGGGGTGAGCGGTGCCGCGCCCTTGCCGCCACGGTCCCAGGCCTCGGGCAGCACGCGGCGGACACCGAGCGCGAAGGCGAGCTCCGGCCGCAGCGCCCAGGCCTCGTCGCGGCGCTCGGCGAGCAGGGCGAGCGGCTCCGCCGGCGGGGCGACGCACAGTGCGGCGGCAAGCTCCGCGGCGAGGGCACGGTATTCGGCGACCGGCCGGCCGGCGGCGGCTTCGAGGGCCGCTTCCGTCGCGCAGCAGCCCGGCGCCTCGAGATGCGCGCGCAGCAGGGCCCGGCGCGCATCGGTCAAGGCGACGGCGGCGAGCGCCTCGATCCAGGCCTCCGCCGGGGGCGGCGCGCTCATGCGCGGCGCCAGGTGGTGCCCTGCGGCCCGTCCTCCAGCAGGATGCCCTGGGTGCGCAGCGTGTCGCGGATACGGTCGGCCTCGGCGAAGTTGCGTGACTTGCGGGCGGCGAGGCGGTCGGCGATGGCCTGCTCGATCACCGCCGTGTCCGCACCGCCGCGCAGCCAGGAAGCGGGGTCGGCGCCGTGCAGGCCGAGCGCACCGGCGGCGTCGTGGAATGCGGCCGCGGCGAGGCCGGGCACCACCGGCCAATCACGGCCGATGCGGTTGAGCACCGCGGTGGCGCTGCCGCCGACCGTCGCCGCATTCTCCAGGGTGCGCAGGTCGCGCAGCCGCGCGAGCGCGAGCGGCGTGTTCAGGTCGTCCAGCAGCGGCTCCAGCGCCCAGTCCCGCATCGCCTCGCGTGGCGCCTCCAGGGCCGGCGGCTCGGGCGCGCGGGAGAGCATGGCGTAGCCGTCGTCGAGCTCGGCCTTCGCCTCCTCCAGCGCCGCGAAGGAGAAGTCGAGGTCGCTGCGGTAATGCGTCTTCAGCACCAGCAGCCGGAACGCCTCCCCCGCCCAGGGCCCGCGCGCGAGGATGTCGCGCACGGTCAGGAAGTTGCCGAGCGACTTCGACATCTTCTCCCCGTTCACGCGCAGCATGCCGTTGTGCATCCAGAACCGCGCCATGATCGGGGTGTTGAAGGCGCAGCGGCTCTGCGCGATCTCGTTCTCGTGGTGCGGGAAGATCAGGTCGTGGCCGCCGCCATGGATGTCGAAGGTCTCGCCCAGCGCCTGCCAGGACATGGCGGAGCATTCGATGTGCCAACCCGGCCGGCCGCGGCCCCAGGGGCTGTCCCAGCCCGGCAGCCCGGGCGGCGAGGGCTTCCACAGCACGAAGTCGCCGGGGTCGCGCTTGTAGGGCGCGACATCCACGCGCGCGCCGGCGAGCAATTCCTCCGGGCTGCGGCCGGAAAGCCGCCCATATTCGGGGAAGGAGGCGACGGCGAACAGCACATGGCCGTCCGCCACATAGGCGTGGCCGCCTTCGATCAGCCGCTGGATCACCGCGATCATGGCGGGGATGGACTGCGTCGCGCGCGGCTCGAGATCCGGCGGCAGGTTGCCGAGCGCGGCCATGTCCGCGTGAAAGTCCGAGGTGGTGCGGGCGGTGATGGCCTCGATCGGCTCGCCGCTCTCCAAGGCGCGGGCGTTGATCTTGTCGTCCACGTCGGTGATGTTGCGCACATAGGTGACGCGCGGGAAGAGGCGCCGCAGCAGCCGGACCAGCACGTCGAAGACGATCACCGGCCGTGCGTTGCCGAGATGCGCAAGGTCGTAGACGGTCGGGCCGCAGACATAGATCCGGACATGCGAGGGGTCGAGCGGCGCGAAGCGCTCGCGCCGGCGCGTCAGGCTGTTGTGCAGGGTGAGATCGGCAGGCATGGCATCCGGTCCATCGGGGGATCGCGGCGGGCGCGCGGCACGTGCCGCGAGCGGCTCAGGCGCAGCGACAGCGATGGCAGCGGGCGACGGTCACGCGGGTATCATGCGCGGCCGAGCGGTGCGGTTCAACCCTCGGCTGCGAGGCTGAGCCGTTGCGCCGCCCGTTCCCGCCCGATCAGCGGCAGCAGCGCGGCAAGTTCAGGTCCCTGTTCCTCCCCGGTCAGCGCCAGCCGCAGCGGGTGGAACAGGGCGCGGCCCTTGCGGCCCGTGGCCTCGCGCAGCGCCGAGGTCCAGCCGGACCAGGTGCCGGCGTCCCAGGGCTCGGGCGGCAAGGCCTCGAGAGCGGCGCGGAGGAATGCCCCCTCCCCCTCCTGCACCGGCGGCACCACCGTGCCGCGCACCACCTCGAACCAGCCGCGCGCCTCCCGCAGCATGTCGAGGTTGCCGCGCACCGCGCCCCAGAACTCGGCATCGGCGCCTTCGGGCAGGCGGTCGCGCACGGCCTCGAAGCGGGCGGCATGCAGGGCGCGGCGGTTGAGCGCGAGGAGCTGGCGCGGATCGAAGCGCGCTGGGGAGTGCGAGATGCCGGCAAGATCGAAGCCCGGCAGCAGGTCGCGCGGCAGGCCCGGCACGGGATCGCGCGAGGTGCCCAGCGCGGCGAGGTAGCCGGCCAGCGCCTCCGGCAGCACGCCATCCTGCCGCAGCCGGTGCAGCGAAAGGCTGCCGAGGCGCTTGGAGAGTGGCCCGCCATCGGCATCCGTCAGCAGCGGCAGATGCGCGAAGGAAAGCCGCGCCGGGTCGCCGCCCAGCGCCGCCCAGAGGTCGAGCTGCACGCCGGTATTCGTCACGTGGTCCTCGCCGCGCAGCACGACATCCACGCCGCTCTCGAGGTCGTCCACGACCGAGGTGAAGGTGTAGAGCGGCGCGCCGTCGGCGCGGATCAGCACGGGGTCGGAGAGGGAGGGCAGCTTCACCTGGCGCCTTCCGAGCACGGCATCCTGCCATTCGACCGTGCCGGGCGAGAGCAGGAAGCGCCAGTAGGGCCGCTTGCCGTTTGCCTCGGCGCGGGCCAGCTGCTCCGCCGTCATGCGGAGCGCCGCGCGGTCATAGACCGGCGGTGCGCCGCGCTTCAGCCGCTGCTCGCGCTTGAAGCGCAGCTCCTCCTCGCTCTCCAGACAGGGGTAGAGGCGGCCGGCTTCCTTCAGGCGCTCGGCGGCGACGACGTAGCGGTCCAGGCGGTCGGACTGGCGGAACTGCTCGTCCCAGTCGAGGCCGAGCCAGCGCAGATCCTCCTCGATCGCCGCGGCGTATTCGGCGGTGGAGCGGGCGGCATCCGTATCGTCCAGCCGCAGCAGCAGCGTGGCGCCGCGCTGGCGGGCGAGCAGCCAGTTGAACAGCGCGACGCGGGCATTGCCGACATGGAGATGGCCGGTAGGGGACGGGGCGAAGCGGAGCTTCACGGCCGCCGCCGCGGATCGAGCGCCCGGTGGTCGGTCTCCTCCGGCCGCGTCGCCGGGTTGGCAGCGCACCACCGTCCGTAGTCGCTCGGCACCGTCGGGCCGAACGCGTACTCACCGAAGCGGAACCATGCCTCACAGGTCGCCGCCGCGTCGTGCTCTGGCTGGCGGCAGGCCTCCACGCTCGCGCGGATGAAGCGGCGTGCATATTCGTCCGCGGCCTCAGCCGTTGCAAAGCCTGCTACCGTCCACTCCTCCTCGGGATCCATGTCGTGGAAGAAGTCGCCGCAGGCGACGCTGAAGCCGCTCACGCCTCCTCGTCCCCGTCCTCCTCCGCCGCGTCACGCCGCGGGTCGAGCACGCGCCAGTTGCGGTCCTCGGCATCATAGACCGGCAGGCGGGCGAAGTCGTTCAGCTCGGCCGCGCTGCGCCAGGCCGCATCGCCGCCGGCGCCGATCACCTCGGCATCCTCGCCGAAGGCGAACCAGGCCTGGATCACCTGCTCCGGCGTCATGCCGGCGACCCGGCAGCGCTCGACGCTGTCCCGCACATAGCGGCGGGCGAAGGCGTTGGCGTGGTCGAGGGTGCGGAAGCCACGCACCGTCTCCACCGGCTCCGCGCCATTGCCGCCGGAGAGGTCCATGATGCGCACGGCGAAGCCGCCTTCCCGGCCGAACAATCCCGTATCGAAGGTGGAGCCGCTCAAGCCACCAGCTCCGTATAGCCGTTGGTGATCGGATAGCGCCGGTCGCGGCCGAAGGCGCGGCGCGTGATCTTCACGCCGGGCGGCGCCTGGCGGCGCTTGTACTCGGCGCGGTCGAGCATGCGCCAGACGCGCAGCACCGTCGCGCGGTCATGGCCGGCGGCGACCATCGCTTCCACGCTCTGCTCGCCCTCCACCAGCCCTTCCAGGATGGCGTCCAGCACGGGGTAGGGCGGCAGGCTGTCCTCGTCCTTCTGGTCGGGCCTGAGCTCCGCGGAGGGCGGCTTGGTGATGATCCGCTCCGGCATCACCGGGCCGCGCGGGCCCTGCGCGCCGGGCGGCACATGCGCGTTGCGCCAGCGGCTGAGCGCGAAGACGGTGGTCTTGTAGACATCCTTCAGCACCGAATAGCCGCCGCACATGTCGCCATAGAGCGTCGCGTAGCCGGTGCTCATCTCGCTCTTGTTGCCGGTGGTCAGCAGCATGTCGCCGAACTTGTTGGAGAGCGCCATCAGCGTCACGCCGCGGATGCGCGACTGGATGTTCTCCTCGGCGATGTCGGGCGGGCGGTTGCCGAAGGCTGGCGCCAGCATGGCGTGGAAGGCCTCCATCGCCGGGCCGATATTGATGCTCTCGTAGCGGATGCCCAGCATGCGCGCGCAGGCCTCCGCATCCTCCAGGCTCTCCCGGCTGGTGTAGGGGGAGGGCATCATCACCGCGCGGACCCGGTCCGTGCCCAGCGCATCCGCCGCGACCGCGGCGGTCAGCGCACTGTCGATGCCGCCGGAAAGGCCGAGCACGACGCCCGGGAAGCGGTTCTTCTCCGTGTAGTCGCGGAGGCCGAGCATCATGGCGCGGTAGATCTGCTCGAGCCGCGGCACCTCCGGCGGGATCGGCTGCGGCGTGCAGACCAGGCGCTGGCCCTCGCGCCGCCACTCGGTCAGCCGCACCTCGCTCTCGAAGAGCGGCAGCTGCACGGCGAGGCTGCGGTCCGGGTTCAGCACGAAGCTCGCGCCGTCGAAGACCAGCTCGTCCTGCCCGCCCACCTGTGCAACGAAGACGAAGGGCAGGCCGGTCTCCACCACGCGCGGCACGGCAAGCGCGATGCGCTGGGCGGGCTTCCCCGCCTCGAAGGGGGAACCGTTGATGGCGACCAGGATCTCGGCGCCGCTTTCGGCCAGGGTCTCGCTGACGGCGGGGAACCACCAATCCTCGCAGATCATGAGCCCGAGGCGGAAGCCGCGGAACGCCACCGGGCCGGGCGCCGGGCCGGCATCGAAGACGCGCTTCTCGTCGAACACGCCGTAATTGGGCAGCTCGTGCTTCGCGCGGCGGGCCAGCACCCGGCCGCCTTCCAGCACGAAGAGGCCGTTGAAGCGCCGTGCGCCGTCCACCCAGGGGCCGCCGACCACCAGGGCCGGGCCACCATCCGCCGTCTCGGCGGCCAGGTCGGCGATCGCCCGCGCACAATCCTCGACGAAGGCGGCCTTGAGGACGAGGTCCTCCACCGGGTAGCCGCCGATCGAGAATTCGGGGGTGACCACCAGCTCCGCCCCCTGCCGGGCGGCCTCCGCCCGCGCGGCGCGGATCAGTTCCGCATTGGCGCGCACCTGCCCGACATGCGGGTTGATCTGGGCGAGCGCGATGCGGAGCGTGTCGGCCATGATCCGGCAAAGCTAGGGACCCGCCCCGGGGGGGTCAACGCGCGCCGGCCTGGACGCCGGCGCGCGGCCCATGTTACCCGCCGGCCGCCGGCACGCGCGGGACGGGAATGAGCACGCAGCTACGGTACGTGCAGAGCTATGCCCAGATGGTGCAGGGCTACCTGGACGCCTATCCGGAGGACGAGGCGGTCGCCCGCGCCGTCGGCGGGGAATATGAACGCTTCGGGGTGCTTGAGCACGCGCTGCTCCGCCAATTCGGCCTGAGGGAGGACAGCCGCGTGGTCGATGTCGGCTGCGGTGCCGGACGGCTGACCAGCCAGCTCGCCCGGCTGCCGGGGGTCCGCTACCTGGGGCTGGACGTGGTGCCGGCGCTGCTCGCCTATACGCGGCGGCGGGTGCCGCGGGAGGATTTCCGGCTGGAGCTGACGGCGGGCAACGCCATCCCCGGCGAGGACGGCAGCGCCGACTTCGTCACATTCTTCTCCGTCTTCACCCATCTGCTGCACGAGGAATCCTACGTCTACCTGGCGGAGGCGCACCGCGTGCTGGCACCCGGCGGCCGGGCCTTCTTCTCCTTCCTGGAATTCCACCTGGACGAACACTGGTCGGTCTTCGACGGCAATGTGGACTGGGTGCGGCGGCGATCCTATCTCGGCCACATCAACGTCTTCATGCACCCGCAGGACCTCAGGCGCTGGGCGGCGCGGCTGGGCTTCGAGGTGGTGGCGATCCGCCACGGCAACGCGCCCTTCATCGAGGTGCCGGCGGCGCTGGCGACAGAGAAGGCGCCGGCGGGGAAACACCCCTTCGGGCAGTCGGTCTGCGTGTTGGGGAAGCCGGCGCAGTCGTAGCGTGGGTGGCCCTTGGGGGAGGAAGGGAACTTCCTCCCCCAAGCCCCCACATCCTTTTCTCATCCCTTCGCGTCTGCGCTTGCCCGGTCCGACTGGAAGACTCCCGGCCTTACTCCACCTTCGCGCCGCTCCGCTTCGCCACCTCCGCCCAGCGCGCCCGCTCTCTCCTCATGAACGCCGCGAAGGCCTCCGGCGAGGTTCCCCCATCCGGCGTCAGCATCGGCAGCTCCGCCCCCAGCGCGCCCATCCGCTGGCGGAACACCGGATCCTTCGCCACCGCGTCCACCTCCCGCCCCAGCCGGGCCAGGATGGGCGCCGGTGTCGCGGCCGGGGCCAGCACGCCGAACCAGGCGGTCGCCTCGAAGCCCTTGACCCCCGCCTCGTCCAGCGTGGGCACATCGGGCAGCACCCCGGCGCGCTGCGCGCCGGTCGTCGCCAGCGCACGCAGCTTGCCGTCCCGGATGAAGCCGAGCGAGGAGGGGATGTTGTCCATCCCCGCATCCACCCGGTTCGCCATCAGCTCGGTCAGCATCGGCGCGCTGCCGCGATAGGGCACATGGGTCAGCCGCGCGCGGGTCATCTCCGCGAACAGCTCCATGCACACATGGGGGGAGGAGCCGATGCCCGCCGTGCCATAGGTCAGCCCCCCGTCCCGCCGCGTCGAGAGCATGACCAGCTCCGCGACGCTCTGCGCGGGAAGCGCCGGCGCGGCCATCAGCACGTTGGGCACGCGGATCAGCAGGCCGACCGCGGCCAGCTCCTCGGGCCGGTAGGGCATGCGGTCGCCATACACCGCGAAGTTGATGGCGCCGGTGCCGATGGTGGTCAGCAGCAGCGTGGTGCCGTCCGGCTCGCTGCGCGCGACGAACTCGCCGGCCACGTTGCCGCCCGCCCCCGGCCGGTTCTCCACCACCACCTGCTGGCCGAGCCGCGGGCCGAGCCGCTCCGCGCAGAGCCGCCCGGTCAGATCGGTCGTGCCCGCCGGGGTGAAGGGGATGACCAGGCGGACCGGCCGGTTCGGCCAGGCCTCCTCCGCCCGCGGCCGGGGCGCCGCCAGCAGCCCCGCCGCGGCGGCGAGCAGGGTGCGGCGCGCCGGGCGCCTCACTCGGCCGTCGCGCCCGATGCCTTCACCACCTGCGACCATTTGGCGATCTCCGCCTTGATGAAGGCCGCGAAGGCGGCGGGGGTGGTGCCACCCTCCGGCGTCAGGCCGGGCGGCAGGCCGCCGAGATCAGCGATCTTCGCCTTAAGCTCCGGCTGTTGCACCGCCGCGTCAATCTCCCGCCCCAACCGGGCGATGATCGGCTCCGGCGTCCGCGCCGGCGCCTGCACGCCGAACCAGGCGGTCGCCTCCACATCGGGGAAGCCGGCCTCGGCGGTTGTCGGCACATCCGGCAGGGCCGGGCTGCGTTCCTTGGTGGTGACGGCGAGCGGCCGCACCCGCCCCTCCTTCGCATGGCCGATGACGGAGGGCAGGTTGTCCACCGCCATCTGGATGCGCCCTGACAGCACCTCCTGGATCATCGGGCCGGAGCCGCGGAAGGGGACATGCGTCATGTCAATGCCGGCGGCCGTCTTCAGGAGCTCGCCCGTCAGGTGCAGCGAGGTGCCGATGCCGGAGCTGCCCTGGTTCAGCTCCCCGGGATGCGCCTTGGCATAGGCCACCAGTTCCTGCAGGGAGCGGACGGGCAGGCCGTTGGTCACGAAGATCAGGTTGGGCACGCGCAGCATCAGCCCGACCGCTGCCAGCTCCTCCGGCTTGAAGGGCATGCGCGGGCCGTACAGGCTGTAGTTGATGGCCGCGGTGCTGATCGTGCAGAGCAGCAGGGTGTATCCGTCCGGCTCGGCCCTCGCCACGACCTCGGCGCCGACATTGCCGCCCGCCCCCGGCCGGTTCTCCACCACCACCTGCTGGCCGACCCGCGGGCCGAGTGCGGCGGCCAATAGCCGGGCGGAAATGTCGGTGGTTCCCGCCGGGGTGAAGGGTACGATCAGCCGAAGCGGCCGCGCCGGGTAGCCATCCTGCGCCCGCGCGAGGGCCGGCAGGGCGAGGCTCGCGGCCAGGACGGCGCGGCGGGGGACGAGCATGCGGGGCGCTCCTCCGGTCTTGCGGGAACTCTGGCCCCGCTTCTTCGATCACAGGCGAGTCCTGCCGCATCGCAGGGGGCGGAGCAAGCCTTGCCGTCCGCCGGCCGGACGGGTAGCAGGCGCGCGTCCCGCCGGGCGCGGTGGCCAGCGCGGCGGGTGATCGGGGACGGCGCCGGATGGACTTCGTCAGGCTCTACGGCCGCGTCCTCGCGGTCCTCGCGCCGGATCGCTGGGTGGCGATCGGCCTCGCCGCGGCCAATACGGCCCTTGCCGGCCTGCAATTCCTGGAACCCGTGCTGTTCGGCCGGGTGGTGGACGTGCTCACCCGCTCGGCCACGATGAGCCGGGAGGCGGTGTGGTCCGAGGCAATGGCGCTGCTCGCCCTCTGGAGCGCGGTCGGCCTCTCCGGCATCGGCGCCAATGTCGCGGTCTCGCTGCTCGCCGACCGCATGGCGCATCGCAACCGCCTGGCCGCCATGGCGCGCTACTTCGCGCATGTGCTCGCCCTCCCGCTCTCCTTCCATGGCGACATCCAGTCGGGCCGGCTGATGAAGGTGATGCTGGTCGGCACGGACAACCTGTTCGCGATCTGGCTCTCCTTCTTCCGCGAGCACCTGAACACCTTCATTGCCGGCCTCGTGCTGCTGCCGCTCACACTGGCGATGAACTGGCGGCTTTCCCTGCTGCTGATCGGCCTCGTCGTCCTCTTCTCGGTCTTCACGGCCTTCGTCATCCGCCGCACCGACGAGGCGCAGACCATCGCCGAGCGCTACCACAGCCAGCTTGCCGGCAATGCGCAGGACGCGCTCTCCAACGTCATCGTCGTGCAGTCCTTCACCCGCATGGCGAGCGAGGCGCGGCTGTTCGGCCACATCGTCCGCCAGGTGCTGGACCACCAATTCCCGGTGCTGAACTGGTGGGCGGTGGTCGCCGTGATGACCCGCGCCGCCAG
>DASQVL010000555.1:0-5416 GCA_035640795.1 Crenalkalicoccus sp.
GCGGCGGAGCCTCGTCTTCGTGGGGTCGCGGGACGATTTCGGCATCCTCGGCGAGGCGCTCGGCGGCATGCCGGACTGGCATGGCGACCAGGAAGAGGCCGCCGGCATTCGGTGGTTCCGCGACGAGGCCTTGGATAACCTTCTCGTCCACGGCTGCCATCCCAGCGCCGCGCGCCGGGCGCACTTCTCCGAGGCGGCGCTCGAGCGAACGGTGCTGCTCGCCCGGAACCTGCTGCCCCGCCTTGCCTGACGGCGCGACACGGCCCTGTCCGACATCCCACGCTACGACCGCGGCGAGCTGATTGCCGATGCTGTCGTCCACATGGCCGGCCTCATGGCGGCGGTCGTGGCCTGCGTCGTGCTGGCCATGACGGTACCGCGGAGCGCGGGGCCTGGTCCCGCGATCGCACTCGGCCTCTACGCAGCCGGGCTGCTGGCCATGCTTGGCTGCTCGGCGCTCTACAACCTGGCCGGCGAGGCGCGGCGGCGGGCGCTGCTGCGCCGGCTGGACCACTCGGCGATCTTCGGGATGATCGCCGGCACCTACACACCGGTCGCCGGAATCGGCATCGGTGGTGTGTGGGGCTGGGGGCTGCTCGGCGCGGTCTGGACCGGCGCCGCAGGCGGGGCGGCGCTGAAGCTGCTGGCGCCGGCGCGGTTCGAGCGCGCCTCCATCCTGGCCTATCTGGCGCTCGGTTGGGCTGGGGTCGTGGCGCTCGATCCGTTGCGCGCGGCACTACCGGTGCGCGATCTGCTGCTGCTCGCCGGGGGCGGCGCGCTCTACAGCCTCGGCGTGCTCCTCCACCTCGCGACACGCCTGCGCTACCACAACGTCCTCTGGCACGCCTTCGTGGTCGCTGCGGCAGCGTGCCACTACGTGGTCATCCTCCGCCTCGCCCAGACGGTCGGGTGACGCCGGCGGGCCACGCCGTGCGGCATGGCGGGGAGTGCCAGCCTCAGCGCCGTGCCATGCCCTTGCGGATCTCGCGTTCGACTGCAGCACGCTCGCTCGTGCCGATGCGGCGAATGATCTCCCGCACGATGGCAGGCGATACGCGGTGCCGTTTCGAGAGATAGGTCACTTCTTCCTCGACCTGCGCATCGGCGGTCGGGTCGGCCTTATCGGCCTTCGTCTTGCTCTGGGCCACGGTGTGTTCCTGCCATGTTGACCTCGTTCTCGACGAGGTAATCGGCCCTGTCGCCATCGCCCGCACGGGATCGAAACGCGCCTCGGCCGCTGCTCGGGGCCCAGGACAGGATCACGGCCCTGACGGTCGGGCTGGAGCGTCCCGCCGGCGCGGCGGGCCACGGAGCCGCCGGGGGTTGGCTCAGCCGAAGAGCGAGGCCGGGCCGGGGCGGAGTTGGCTCTCCCGCACGACGCGCTCATGGCCGTCGCGCTGGTTGCGGACCCGGTACTCGCGATCAGCTCCGTCGTTTGGGAGCAGACGCAGGACCGTGTAGATACCGGGTGGGACGTTGCCGTCGTACCTGCCGGCTCGGAGCTCGACGCTTTGGCCGACCGAAAAGCCGTGGGGCTGCATAACTGATCCTCGCGGGACGGGTCCGGCCCTTGCGGGACCAAGCTGCAGGGCGGCCCGCACGCCCCGCCGCCCTCCGTCAGCCGATCAGGTCGAGGATGATCCGGCGAATCTCGTCCTGCATCAGGCCCATGCCCGCGCGATCCTTGCCGGATGCGCGTGGCGGGCGAGACAGCAACTGCCGCCCCGCCCCAAATCGTCAGGCTTGCTTCAGGTTGCCGGCCGAGATCTTGCCCTGCTGGTTGCGCTGCAGCTCGTACTCGAGCTTGTCGCCCTCGCGCGGCTCCTGGATGCCCGAGCGCTGGACATCGGAGATGTGCAGGAAGACGTCCTTCGAGCCGTCGTCCGGCTGGATGAAGCCGTAGCCCTTGGTCGCATTGAACCACTTGACAGTGCCGATAGCCATAGCGGTGCTCCGTTTCGGGAGAGGCATCCCGCCCGGCGATATCGCCGGGCGGATCGAACTTCGCGGGGAAACGGACACCGGGCTCGGCGCTCGATCACGAGCAAGGAGAGCAGGCCGAACCAAACGAGGCTGACCGAGGTAAGATGGGGTATGAACGCGCCCACTGCAACTCAAATCAGTAAGTCCGAACCGCTGGCCGTCGGCACGGCTCCGCCGGCGACGCCCACGCTTCGGCAGGACCTCGGCTGCGGCACGTAGGGTGAGTGTCGGATGCCGGCAGGAGGGACCCTCCCGGCGGTGTGGTGGGCAAACCGCCAGCCATTGAGATGCCCAGATGCCCCGCGGCACTCAGAAAGCGGGTAGGCGGCATGGAGCGCCTCGGGCCGGTTCCGCGCGAAGTCAGCAGATGGTAACGAGCAATAAGCGATGATGCAACAGACGCGACCATCGCGCTCGTGCTGACGCTTCGCCTCGTCTTCCACCTCGCGCTGCGTGCGGCCGAGGGCTTCGCACCCAGCCTCCTGCGGCTGCTCGGGTGCGAGCTCCGCGTCCCGGACCATACAACCCTGTCACGGCGTAGCAGGCGCTTTGCTGGTCGCCAGACCGGGCGGCGGGCCGAGCCAGGTCCGGCGCCCGTCTTATGCCAAGGCACCTGCTTCTTTCATGCCCATGTGCAACAATCGGGCGCGGGAAAGGGGGCGTCGGCGTGATCGAGTGGGTCGAGTCGCAGTCAGTTGCGGGCATTGCCCTCCTGGTGTTCGGATTCTGCTACGTTCTCGCCGCGGCCGTGTTCGCGGCAGCAGCCGGGTTCGCGCGGCGGCCGGCAGTCGCGGCCGCCCTCAAGGCGACCACTCCGGTGATGCTGACCCCGCTCGCCGTGATCGCGGGCCTGCTGATCGCCTTCCTGGCCTCTCGCGTGTGGGCCAACCTGGATCGCGCCAACGCGCTCGTCGCGCAGGAGGCCGGCGCCCTGCGCGAGGCTCTCGTGCTCGCCGACGCGCTGCCCGACGACACGGGGACCACGCTGCGCGACGCCATGGGGTCCTACCTGCGCTTCGTCGTGGCGGAGGACTTCCCGGCGATGGCGAAGGGGCGTGCCGAGCTGCGGGAGCCGCCCGCCCTGCTCGAGGCGATGGGGGCGCTGCTGGCGTTCTCCCCGTCGGAGCCGAGGACGCAGCTCGTCCGGGACCGTGCGTCGGCGGCGGTCGAGCGGGTGGCGGAGGCGCGGCGCGGCCGCGTCCTGCTGAGCCGGTCGATCATCGCGCCGATCCAGTGGGCGGTCGTGGTGCTCCTGGATGTGCTGCTCCTGGCGGTGATTGCCATGGTGCACGTCGACCGGCTGGCCACCGCGGCGGTCAGCCAGTTCATCCTCTCCACGGCGGTCGCCAGCTGCCTGATGCTGCTGATGGCGAACGACCGACCTTTTGGCGCGGGCGGCCTCACCGTCCAGCCGCATGCGCTGAGAGAGATCGGCCTCGAATGACGGCCGCGGCACCAGGTGGCCTCGGGGGTTGAGCCTGCGAGTTGCGGCTCCGCGTCGGCCAGGCGGAGGGCGACGCGGAATCCGCGCGACTTCTCCAACAGTGTCCGACCGTTGGTCGGTGGTGAACGGGCTAGGCGCCGTGGTCAGTTCCCTCCGGCCCGGTACCGGCAGTGTCTGCGCCCGGCTCCCGCTGGTACCTTCGCTGGTCGCGAGCGGGAACACCGCGCGGGAGGAAGGCGCCCATGATCGAGCATCGGCGGATCGAGACCGAACCAGGCCTCGTCTTCGACGTCTCCGTCGCTGGCCAGCCGGGCCGTCCGCTGGTCCTGCTCCTGCATGGCTTCGCGGTGTCGCGCCACCTCTACGACGCGCAACTCCCAACCCTGGCCGCGGCGGGCTACCTCGCCGCCGCCCCCAACCAGCGAGGCTATTCCCCCGGAGCCCGTCCGGACCCCGCGGCCCACCCGGGGCTCTACGACATCGACCTGCTGATCGATGACGCGCTGGCGCTGGCCACGGCCATCGGCGACGGCACGAGGCGCTTCCACCTGGTCGGGCACGATTGGGGCGGCAGCCTGGCCTGGGAGATCGCGGCGCGTCACCCCGACCGGCTCGCCTCCCTCACCATGCTGTCCCGCCCGCACCCCGGCGCGTTCGCCCGCGCGCTGCGGGAGGATTTGGAGCAGTCGCACCGCTCGCGGCACCACAAGGCGTTTCTCGAGCCCGGAGCGACGGCAATGCTGCTCGCCGACGACGCGCGGTGGCTGCGCACGCGACACGCCGCGAACGGCGTGCCGCCGGAGGCGACCGAGAAGCACCTCTCGGTGCTCGGCAATCCCGAGGCGATGGAAGCCGCGCTGGCCTGGTATCGCGCCCGGGGCACGGTGCACCGGCCGATCGGGCCGGTCCTGGTGCCCACCCTGTTCGTCTGGGGCGACGCCGACGACACGGTCGGGAGGATGGCCGCGGAGGGCACGGCCAACTTCGTCGAGGGCCCCTACCGCTTCGAGGTGCTGCCCGGCGTCGGGCACTACGCGCCGGATCAGGTGCCCGAGCGTGTGAACGCGCTTCTGCTCGAGCACTTGGCGAGCCATCCGGCGTAGGCGCCGCACCGGTCACGAGTACGCCGCCCGCCCGGCCGCGGACCAGCTCCTGCGCCATCTGCCGCATGCGGCTTCGTGGTGGCTCGGCGACGACTGTAGTCCGCCCGCCCGGCCGGCTGGGAACTGGCCGCCGGCGCGCAGCACTCAGCGGCCTTGCGCGGCCCCGATCCGGATCAGCGGCAGGCTGGTGACGGTGCATGCCGGGCAGAGGTCCGCCAGCATCCGTGTCTCGACCTCGGCCTCATCCCCGTCGAGCCACCGCGCTCGCCACGGATCGGCGGTCCACAGCGCCTCCGTGGCCGCAAGGTTGGGCCCGTAGCCGAGGAAGTAGACGGGCCGGTCCGTCGTGGCGTGTGTCGCCGCGATCACGTGCATCGGCATCGCGCCTCCCGGATCACCGTTGCCCTACCGCATTGCACGGTAGCTCGGCGGTGCTTCGAGATCGTTACACAACTCGTCCAGACCGCGATGCCGGCCTGCTCCGGGGTGTCCGGTCTCGCGGTGTAGGGATCGCGCCCGGGCCACCGCCCCGTCGGACTCAGGCGGCCGCTGCGCGCCGACGCGGTGCCGGGCGCTCGGGCGACACTGTCGGTGCAGGTTACGAAGCGGCGGATCCCATGACACCGCGAGGCGGGTGGAAGGGGCGTGTCAGCAGACCGCCGCGGGCGTGGCGATCGGTCTCCATCGGCGCGATGCATCTCGCCTCGCAACGTCTTCGAGCGCCGAGAGTTTTGATTTACGACGGACAGTGTATGATATTGCTGAAGGGTACTTTCGGCTGCGTCCCATGACCGGCTTGGCTCAATGGCGCCTCCAGGTCGTCCGCGAGGACCGGGAGTTCATCCTCTATCGGGGCAGGCTGGACGACGATCCATCCCCGGCGCTG
>DASQVL010000556.1:0-8490 GCA_035640795.1 Crenalkalicoccus sp.
TGGAACTCAACGCCCTCATCCGCGGCCAGTCGAACGCCCTGTACCTGATCGAGGGGAATGGCTGGGCGGGCTATGGCGAGATCGTCGGCCGCGTGCAGCAGCTGCTCGGCTTCGACGGCGTGCATGACACCGTCCACCTCGAATATGCGGCCGGCGCGTCCAACGGCCAGAACACCGTCAACAGCGGCACCGCCTTCCTCACCGACTGGCTGCACGCCACCAACGGCGACTGGACCCAGGGCTGGCAGACCGCCGGGCCCGAGCAGGGGCTGCTCGACTACATCCACGCCCTGCCGGCGGCGCAGCGCACCGAGCCCACCGCCGTGGTCTGGCTGCACAACGAATACGACAGCAAGGACTGGGCGCTGACGCCACAGGAATGGGCGAGCGCGGTCCGCTACGACGCCGCGCTGGTCCGCCAGGCCTTCGGGCAGTCGGCGGCGCAGCTGCCCTACCTCTTCGTCAGCGCGATCCCCTACTGGGGCACCGATACCGGCCACCAGGCGATCCGCCAGGGCATGGAGGACCTCGCCGCCGATCGCGGCTTCAACGCCGGCATCGCCGCCCGCGCGCTCGACCTGGACATGAGCCGCGACGACACCGACGGCAATTGGAGCACGACCGATTACGGCGGCCCGCACATGTCGGATGCCGATGCGATCCAGACCGCCGACCGCATCGCGCTCTCCCTCGCCCAGCAATGGGCGCAGTACGCCAAGCCCGGCTCGCCGGTCGCGCTCGCCGGCGGCGAGCTGGACAATCTCGGCCCGCAGGTGGTGCAGGCGAGCGTCGCGGCGCCCAACCAGCTCGCGCTGACGGTCGCCTTCGACGCGGCGAGCAGGCTCGCGGCGCTGGACGGCGCCGCCGCCGCCGGCACGGGCTGGAGCGTGGACACCGGCGCGGGCTGGGTGAACGGCACGGCGGCGCGGGTGACCGGCGCGGACACGCTGCTCGTCACCTTCGACGGCAGGGTCGCGCCGGGCGAGACCCTCTTCTATGGCTACGGCTATGGCAGGCTGGCGGGGCCGGACGGCAGCGGCGAGGGCCATGCCGTCTATGACGACCACGGCTTGCCGGTCTGGGTCCCTGCCGCCGGCGTGATGACGACGGACGCCATCCTGCACTGAACACGGGTCATACCAGATCTCGCGGATCGTGGCCGATCCGCGCCTCAGGCGCCGGCGCTTTGCTTGGCTCGACGCACTGGCGGCGGCCGCATTCGGGCCCCCGTACACGTTGCGCAGCAACGTGGATGGGCGCCCGTCGCGGCCTCGGCCGGCTGCGCCGGCGGCAGGTCGTGCTCTCTGTGGGATTTGCTATCACGGCCGCGGCCCGAAGCGGCTGGGGCCGGCGCGGCGAAGCGGCGCGGCGAGGCTGGCGAACTCGGTCAGCAATCGCCGCGTCTGCCGCGGGTCCACGATCTCCTCGACCCAGAAGGCCTCCGCCGTGCGGAAGGGGCTGCGCAGGGCGGCGAGGCGCGCCTCGATCTCGGCAAGCTTCGCCGCCGGGTCGTCCGCCGCGTCGAGCTCGGCGCGGTAGGCGGCCTCGATCCCGCCCTCGAGCGGCAGGCTGCCCCAGCGCGCCGAGGGCCAGCCGTAGCGCAGCGAGAAGCGCCCCGCCGGCTGGTGCACCACGCCGGCGACGCCGAAGGCGTTGCGGACGATCACCGTGCACCAGGGCACGGTGGACTGGTTCACCGCCGCCATAGCGCGCACGCCCCAGCGGATCGTGGCGCGCTGCTCGGCCTCCTGCCCGATCATGAAGCCGGGGCAGTCCATCAGGTAGACGATGGGCAGGTGGAAGGTCTCGGCGAGGTCCACGAAGCGGACCACCTTCGCGCAGGCTTCCGCCGTCCAGGCACCGGCGGTGAAGAAGGGATCGCCCGCGAGGACCGCGACCGGCCAGCCATCGAGGCGCGCGAAGCCCGTGATGATCGGGCGGCCGAAATGGCGGCCCATCTCGAACAGGCTGCCGCGGTCCAGCACCGCCTCCAGGATCGGCCGCATGCGGTAGGGCAGGCGCGGATCGCGCGGGATGGCGGCGAGCAGCCATTCCTCCGCGCGCGCCGGATCGTCCGCGGCAGGGCCGCGCGCGGGCAGTTCCTCGACCGAGGCGGGGAGGTAGGAGAGGAAGCGGCGCGCCGCGGCGAAGGCCGCCGCCTCGTCCTCCACCGCCTCGTCCACCGCGCCGGCCCCGGTCTGGATCTCCCACCCGCCGAGCGCCGTCTTGCTGCGCTCCTCGCCGAGCCGCGCGACGACGGGCGGCCCGGCGACGAAGAGCGCCGAGCTCTCCTTCGTCATGACCGAGTAGTGCGAGGCGGCGAGCCGCGCCGCGCCGAGGCCCGCGACCGAGCCGAGGCCGAGGGCGACGACCGGCACGCGCGCCAGATTGTCCGTGGTGTGGTGGTAGAGCCAGGTGGCGCCGACGCCGCCGGGCAGGTTGGCGCGCCCCGTCGTCTCGATCGTCCTGACCGATCCGCCGCCGCCCGAGCCTTCGATCAGCCGGATGATCGGCAGGCGGAGATCGGCCGCCATCCGCTCCGCCATGATCGGCTTCTCGCGGATGGTGGCATCCGCGCTGCCGCCGCGCACCGTGAAGTCATCGCCCACCACGACGACAGGGCGGCCATCCACCAGACCGCGGCCCATGACGCAGTTGGAGGGGGTGAAGGCCATGAGCGTGCCGTCCGCCCCGTATTCGGCGCGGCCGGCGATGGCGCCCACCTCGTGGAAGCTGCCCGGGTCGAGCAGGGCGGTGATGCGCTCCCGGACCGTGAGGCGCCCGCCCTCATGCTGGCGCCGGACCTTGTCCGGGCCGCCGAGCGCGCGGGCCAGCGCCTCCCGCCGCCGGAGCTCCTCGAGCTCCTCCTGCCAGCTCACGCGCGCTCCTTCTGCCGTCTTTCCTTCTTCTGCTCCTTCTTCTCGTTGCGGTCGCGGTCGGAGCGGCCATCCTTCTTCTCGTTCTTCTTGTAGAACTCCATCACCGAGCCGACGCAGTCCTTGGCGTGGCTGGCGGCAACGTGCCAGCCATCGCCGGCGAGCACCATCAGCTCGGACTGGCCGATGCGCGGCTGCCAGGTGCGCGTCGTCTCCAGCGTGTTCAGCGTGGAGCCGTCGGTCGTCATCACCAGGGTGGGGCAGGTGACGCGCTCGATGTCCTCGCCGGCCTCGAATTCCGGCAGCGCCTTCATGAAGCCGACGAGGGAGGCGGGGTTGGTGCGGGCGAGCATCGCCGCCCAGCCGGCGCGCATCGCCTCGTCATCCACCGCGCCGAGGCGTTCGTGCAGCTGGGCGCGGGCCCAGCTCCCGACCCCCTGCCGCTCGATATGCTCGAGCCAGGCATTGTGCCGGCTGCCGAAGGTGGCGGCGCCCGAGACGAAGACGCCGCAGAGCGTCAGGCTCAGCACCCGTTCCTGGGACCGCGCGGCGAGGCGGAGCGCGACAGGCCCCGCAGCTTCGGCCGCGATCAGGTGGAAGCGCTGGAGGTTGCAGGCGCGCGCCACCGTGAGGACGTCGTTCGCCAGCTCGGCCACCGACCATGGGTGGAAGCGGCTCATCGCCGCCGACTGGCCGAAGCCGCGCATGTCCGGGCGGATGACACGGAAGCGGCTGGAGAGGCGCGGCATCCAGCCATACCAGGCGAGGCCGCTTTCGGCGCCGGCGTGCAGCAGGATCACGGCCTGCGGCTCCTCCCACGGCGCGGTGAAGCTGTCCTCGCGGTAATGGAGTTCCGTGCCGTCCTCGGCGATGGTGGTCGGCATGGTGCAGATCCCCCTGGTGACGTGAAACGGCGCGCATACTGCCATCCTGGGGGCGCGGTGTCGCGCGGGCGTGCAGGTCCGGCTTGCGTCGAGCGTCGGGCCGTGCTCCGGGCTCCCAGCGAAGATGCTCTCTAGGTGGGCATCGCCCGGAGCCCTGCCGGAAACAGTGGCCCGCCATACCCCGCCTCGACCGGGATGCGCATGAAGCGTGCCCCCGTTTCGTCCGTGATCATCTCCGGCTGCACCGTCACGATCGGCGTGGCACGCGCGGCTTTCATCGCCGCCGCGACATCGCGCAGCCCCGCGAGGCGCTGCAGGTTCAGCCGCGTCGGAAACAGCAGGATGCGCTGCCCCGCCTCGGCCTGCGCCAGCGCCGCCCCGGGTGCGATCCAGACGCTGTCCACCGCCTCCCGCCCATCGTGCAGCGCCGCGTGGTCGGCCGGCGCGGGGGCCAGGAAGAAGTGGGTGTCGAAGCGCTTCGGCAGGTCCGCCGGCGTCACCCAATGGGCGAACCGAACCAGTGCGGCGACGTCCGGCACCAGCCCCTCCGCCTCCAGCATCGCGCGGAAGCCCTGCGTCCCGGCATTCAGCGCGTCCCGATACCGCGCCGCAATGGCTGCGCCGCGCGCCGGCGTCAGCGCCTCGCCCTGCGCGGTGCGCGCCAGCAGCACGCCGCATTCCTCGAAGGCCTCGCGGATCGCGGCGATGCGGAATCCGGCGAGCGGATCCTCCGGCAGCAGCGCGGCGCCGATCGCGGCGTCCTCCGCCTCCACCCGCCCGCCCGGGAAGACAAGCGCGCCGGAGGCGAACTCGATCTCCCGGTGCCGCACCACCATGAACACTTCGAGCCCCGTCGCGCCGTCGCGCAGCAGCAGCACGGTCGCGGCCGGCCGCGTCGCCGCGCCGCTCATTCCGCGCGCAGCCCGAGGGCGCGGATCAGTGGCGTCCAGCGGGCGCTCTCGGCCTGCATGAAGTCGCCGAACTGTTCCGGCGTGCCGCCCACGATTTCCGCCCATTGCCGCTGGGTGATCGCCTCCCGCGCCTCCGGCGTCGCCAGCACGCCGTTGCAGGCGGCGTTCGCGGCGGCGACGATCTCGGGCGGCAATCCCGCCGGGCCGACCACGCCATGCCAGCCGGCGGCGCGGAAGCCCGGCAGTGTGTCGGACAGCAAGGGCAGCTCGGGCAGCGCCGGCACCTTCTGCGCGCCGGTCACCGCCAGGGCGCGCAGCTTGCCCTCCCGGATGAAGGGAAGGGAGGTGGAGACGGTTATGATGCTGCTCTGGGTCTCGTTCGCCAGCAGGCTGCGCGCCACCTCCGCCCCGCTGCGATAGGGCACGGCGGTCATGCGGATGCCGGCCTCCTTCAGCATCAGCTCCTGCGCCAGGTGCCCGACATAGCCGATGCCGGGATGCGCGTAAGGCATCTCGCCGTTGCGCCGCCTCGCCATCTCGAACAGCTCGGCCGGTGTGCGCACCGGCAGCGCCGCCGGCACCAGCAGCACCGGCGGCAGGTTCACCAGGTGACAGATCGGTGTGAAGGCGGTCAGCGGGTTGTAAGGGACGCTTGGCTGCAACTCCTTGCCGATCACGTTGGGGCCGAGATCGGCCATCATCAGAGTCAGCCCGTCGGGCTTGGATTGTGCGACCAGCGCGCCGGCCACAGTGCCATTGGCGCCGCTGCGGTTTTCGACAACCAGCGTCTGCCCGCGCGCTTGCGCCGGGAAGCCCTGCGCCACGGTGCGGGAGAGCGTGTCGATCGCCCCGCCCGCGCCGAAGGGGACGATCAGGCGCACCGGACGGTCGGGCCAGGAGGTTGCGGCGCGCACTGCCGGCGCGGCCAGCGCGGCGAGTCCGGCGAGGGCCACGCGCCGTCCAAAAACCAATTCCGTGTGTCGCGGCGCTGGCGGCATGACCGGTTTCTCCCTAGGCTGGCCGGACAGTGGCGCGCGGGTCGCGGCGGTGCAACGCCCGTCCGGCCCGGCGGAGGGATGCCGCATGACCTGGTCCATCGTCGCCCAGGATCTGGAGACGGGTGCATTTGCGGTCGCGGTCACCACCTGCGCCTTCGCCGTCGGCGCCGGCTGCCCGCATCTCCGCGCCGGCGTCGGCGCCGTCTGCACCCAGTCCTTCACCAACCGCTATCTGGGCCCGGCCATTCTGGATGCGATGCAGCGCGGCCTCTCTCCCGCCGCGGCGATCGAGGGCGCGCTGGCCGGCGACGAGAACCGCCACCTGCGCCAGGTGCACGCGGTGGACCGCCACGGCCGCACCGGCGCCTTCACCGGCCAGCACTGCGTGGAATGGTGCGGCGACCGCGCGCTGCAGGGCGTGTCGCTCGCCGGCAACATGCTGGCGGGGGAGGCGGTGCTGGCGGATACCGCCGCCGGCTTCCTGGCACATGACGAACTGCCGCTGCCCGAGCGGCTGATCGCCGCGCTGGACGCCGGCGAGGCGGCGGGCGGCGACCGCCGCGGCCGGCAGAGCGCGGCGCTGCTGCTGACGACGACGGAGGACTTCCCCGACATCAATCTGCGCGTGGACGATCATACGGAGCCGCTGGCCGAGCTCCGCCGGCTGCTCGGCGTCTGGCGGCGGCAGAGCGAGCCAGGGCTGGCCCGGGCGCCGCGCAGGGCGAATCCCTCCGGGGATTACGATATGGAGGTGATGGAGGCGGGCTGGCGCGCAGCGGGGCTGGATCTGCGGTTCCGGAGGTGAGGAGTTGCGGCGAAGGGCTTCGACACGCACCTCATTGCACAAGCCCGTCCAGGGCGCCGGGCCGGGACCCGTCAGTGGGGCAAAGCCCTCTGCCAGAGCTCGCACCCACTTGCCGCGCCGTGCGAAACCGCGTTCCATGAAGGCGGGAGCTTCGCCGCGCGGCCTGAACCAGGGACGGGGGAGAGGGTAATGGGACGCGTCGCCACTGCGGCCGCGCTCTGCGCGCTGCTGTTTGTCGGGCTGCCGCCCGCGCGCGCCGAGGACCGTGTGCTGCTGCAGCTCGACTGGATCCCGACGGGTGAGCACGCCGCCTACTTCGCCGGTACCGCCCGCGGCTTCTGGAAGGAGCAGGGGATCGAGCTCTCGCTTACCCGCGGCTACGGCTCCGGCGACACGGTGAACAAGGTGGCCGCCGGCGCCGCGCAATTCGGCGTCGCCGATCTCGGCGCCGTGCTGACGGCCCGCGCGCGACAGAATGTGCCGGTGAAGTCCATCTCCGCCGTCTACACCCATTCGCCGCACTCGCTCTTCGTGCTGAAGAGCAGCGGCATCACCACCTTCCGCGGGCTCGAGGGCAAGCGCATCGCCATCACTCCCGGCAACAGCCACCGCCTCTATTTCCCGGAGGTCGCGCGGCGAGCCGGCACGGACCCGGACAAGATCGTCTGGGTGAACACCGATGCCTCCGCCATGGCGGCGATGCTGATCGGCAAGCGGGTGGATGCGGCGCCCTTCTACTCCATCCACTGGTACTACGTGAACAAGGGGGCGCAGCGCGCCGGGGAGGAGATCGTCCCGCTGCCCTTCGTGCAGACCGGCTTCGCGATCTACGCGGCGTCGCTGGTCACCACCGACGAGATGATCGCGAAGAACCCGGACCTGGTGCGGCGCTTCCTGCGCGGCGCGCAGAGGAGCTTCGCCTGGTCCCGCGACAACCAGGTGGAGGCCTGCCGCCTGCACGTGAAGGCGAATCCGGAGGTGGAGCAGGACGATTGCGAGGGCTCGCTCCGCGCCGTCATGACCTTCATCTTCAACGAGCATGAGCAGGAGACCGGCCTCGGCCGCTTCGCGCCGGAGCGGCTGGCCATCACCTGGAAGGTGGTGGCCGAGAGCCAGCAGCTGGACCCGGGCTGGGATCCACGCCAGGCGGTGGACATCAGCCTGCTGCCGTGAGTCCACGAAGGCACGTCGACATGATCTCGCTTGAGCGCGTGGGCAAGCGCTTCGGCGGCGCCCCGGGCGTCGAGGCGCTGCGCGACGTCTCGCTGCAGGTGGCGGCGGGGGAGTTCGTGGCGATCGTCGGCGCCTCGGGCTGCGGCAAGTCCACCCTGCTGCGCCTGGTGGCCGGGCTGCTGCCGCCCAGCGCCGGCCGCGTGCTGCTGGACGGGGAGGCGGTGACGGCGCCGCGCGCGGACACGGCGATGGTCTTCCAGGCGCCCACCCTGCTGCCCTGGGCCGATGTGCTGCGCAACGTCACCTTCCCGCTGCGCCTGATGCGCCGCGCCGGGCCGGAGGCCGAGCTGCGCGCCCGCGAATTGCTGGCGACCGCTGGCCTCGCGGGCTTCGAGCGGCGCCTGCCGCGCGAGCTTTCGGGCGGCATGCAGCAGCGCGTCGCGATCTGCCGCGCCCTGCTGCAATCGCCCCGCGTGCTGCTGATGGACGAGCCCTTCGGCGCGCTGGACGCGCTGACGCGGGAGGAGATGAGCCTGGAATTGCTGCGCATCTGGTCCGGCTCCGGCATGGCGGTGATCTTCGTCACGCACTCCATCCCGGAAGCCGTGCTGCTCGCCGACCGTGTGGTGGTGATGACGCCGCGGCCGGGCCGCATCGCCGAGATCGTGGAGGTGGGTCTGGCGCGCCCGCGCGGCTTCGCGCAGGAAGGCAGCGAAGCCTTCCTGCGCGCCGCCGGCCGCATCCGGAAGCTGATCTATGGCGAGCGCGTCCTCCGCGCCGCCTGAGGCCGCGGTGGCGGCGCCCGGCCCCCGCGCCCTGCCGGGCCTCGCCTGGGCGCGCGGC
>DASQVL010000557.1:0-4318 GCA_035640795.1 Crenalkalicoccus sp.
TCGCTGACCGCGACCTGGACCACCGCCGCGGTGTAGCTCGCGAAGGACCGGTGCCCGGCGATGCCGAGGCCGTGGCGTGGCGGCAGCTGGCGTCCCCAGCCTGCCTCCGCCGCGACCTTCTCGATGACGCGGCGCAGGCGAGCGGTGTCCATCACGTAGATGGCCGGGTCTTCGCCGTAGTTCCAGCTATCGCCCAGCGTGGTGGGATCGATCCTGCGGTCCGGTCCGATCAACTCCAGCAGGACGTCCTTCGGGTCGCGCCCGACGGAAGCGGCCAGCTCGGCGATGAAGGACTGCACGGCGAAGACATGCGGGATATTGGACACCGAACGGAACCAGCCGATCCGCGTGTGTGCCTCTGCAGGCGGGTTCTCCACCCGGTAGTTCTGGACGAGGAAGGGCAGGCCGGTCGCGCCCATCGCCAGCTCGTTTGGCGCCTCATGCTCGACATTCCGGGTGAAGGTCGACTGGATGCTCGGCGCCACCGTGCGGTGCAGCAGCGCGATCGGCTTGCCCGCGGCGTCCAGCCCGGCTTCCAGCCGGTCCACCTCGACCGTGTGGAAGTAGCTGTGCCGCAGGTCGTCCTCGCGTGTCCAGGTCACCTTCACGGGGCGCCCGCCCATGGCCTGCGACATCAGCGCCGCCTCCACCACGAAGTCGGGCTTCGACTTGCGCCCGAAGCCGCCGCCCAGCAGCGTGACATTGACCTTCACCTTCTCAGGCGGCAGGCCGAGGCGATCGGCGACGTTCTTCCGCGTGGCTTCCGGCGCCTGGACGCAGGCCCAGATCTCGGCCTGGCCATCGGCGATGCGCGCGGTCGCGGCCGGGGGCTCCATCGGCGCCTGGGCGAGATGCGGGACGTAGTACTCCGCCTCGATCCGCCGGGCGGCCTGCCGCAGGGCGGAGGTGGCGTCGCCATCGTTGCGCACCACCTGGCCCGGCTGGCGCGCGGCCTGCTCCAGTTCCGCACGGTAGGCGGCGGAATCGTAGCTGCCATTCGGCCCGTCGTTCCAGGTGATCTTCAGCGCCTCGCGGCCCTTGATCGCGGCCCAGGTATTGGTCGCGATGACACCGATGCCGCCGAGTGGCTGGTAGGCGGAGGGGATCGGGCGCGGCTCGATCGGCACGACCTTCACCACGCCCGGCACCTTCATCGCGTCGGTTGCGTCGAAGCTGGCGACGGTGCCGCCATAGACGGGCGGGCGGGCGACCACGGCATAGCGCATGTCGTCCAGCCGCGTATCGATGCCATAGAGGGCACGGCCCGTGGTGATGGGCCGGTTGTCGACGATGTCGAGCTCGCCCTTCCCGATATAGCGGAACGTCGCCGGGTCCTTGAGACGCAGCGCGTCCCTTGGCGGCACCGGCAGCGCCGCGGCGGCCTGGGCAAGCGCGCCGAAGCCGAGCTTGCGCCCGCTGGGGCGGTGGACCACCTCGTGATTGGCCGCGGCGACCTCCACGACCGGCACGCGCCATTGGGCTGCGGCTGCGGCTTCCAGCATCTGCCGGGCGGCGGCGCCGCAGCGGCGCATGGCCATGAAGTTCTGCCGGGTGCTGCGCGATCCGTCCGTGTCCTGGCTGCCGAAGCGTGCCTGGTCGCCATAGGCCTGGGCGACGCGGACCCGCGCCCAGTCCGCCTCCATCTCGTCGGCCACGATCATGGTCATGCCGGTGCGCACACCCTGTCCCATTTCGGACCGGGCGCAGAGGATCGTGACCTTCCCGTCCGGCGCGACGGAGACGAAGATCCTGGGATCGTCGCGCACGCCGCCGGGCATGGCGGCGCCGCCATAGAGCCTGGCCTGCTGTGCCGTGGCCGGCCTGAGTCCGGTGGCGAGGATGAGCGTGCCGGCGCCGAAGCCCAGAAGCGCCGCGCGACGGGAGAAATTGCGGACCGGCGGCATCGAGATCTGCTGGCTCACCGCTGCGCCCCCTTCATGGTCATGTTTCCTGCGGCCTGCCTGATGGCGGCACGGATGCGCGTGTAGGTGCCGCAACGGCAGATATTGCCGGCCATCGCCGCATCAATGTCGGCGTCGCGGGGATTCGGCGTGTCCTTCAGAAGGGAAGCCGCCTGCATGATCTGCCCGGGCTGGCAGTAGCCACACTGGGCGACATTCAGCTCTCGCCACGCCACCTGCAGCGGATGATTCCCGTCGGGCGCCAGGCCTTCGATGGTCGTGACGCTGTGGCCCACCGCATCGCCCACCGGCGTCTGGCAGGAACGCACGGCGTTGCCATCCAGATGGACGGTGCAGGCACCGCACAGCGCCATGCCGCATCCGAACTTCGTGCCGGTGAGACCCTGGATGTCGCGGAGATACCAGAGCAGAGGCATCTCGGGGTCGCCGTCGAACTCGACGGGGCGACCATTCACTGTCAGTGTCGGCATATCCTGTCTTCCTTGCAAGCTGCGGAGCTGGCGTCACTCCGCGGTCGGCGCCGCGTCATCCCTGCGCTGCATGACGCGCCATGACCCTCGACAGCGCGGCGAGATCCTTGTCACCGTCGCCATGGCTGACGGCATCGCTGATCGCGTCATGCACGACCGTCGCCAGCGGAAGGGGGAGGCCGGCCTCCCTTGCCGCCGCCAGGGCGAGCGTGATGTCCTTGCCTTCGAGTCTCAGGCGGAAATTGGGCGGCTCGAATATTTCCCGGGCGATCGCGTCGCCGTAGATCCTGTAGGCCGGCGCGGAGAAGGTGGTGTTCGTCAGGACCTTGACGAGCCTCTCCGGCTCGATGCCATGGCTGCGGCCGAGTGCCACCGCCTCGCTCAGCGCCTCCACCGCCGCGCCGAGAAGCAGGTTCATGGCGAGCTTCGCGACATTGGCCTTGTGCGGCTCCTCGCCGAGCGGCCAGAGGCTCTGCCCGATGGCCGCCAGGATCGGCCGCAGGAACTCCACGGTGCGGGAGGGGCCGGCGACGAGCACATGCACCTTCGCGTCCCTGGCGAGAACCGCATTGCCGAGCACGGGCGCCGCGACATAGACGAGACCCCGCTTCGCATGCGCTTCCGCCAGCTCGCGCGCCAGGACGACGGAAATCGTCGCCATGTTGACGTGGATGGTGCCCGCGGGAAGGCGGTCGAGCAGGCCGCTCTCGAGGAAGAGCGCGCGACAGGCTTCGTCATCGGCCAGCATCGAGAGCGTCACGTCCGCTGCGAAGGCCTCCTCGATGCTGCGCGCGGCCAGGCCGCCACGCTGCGCCAGGATGTCGAGCGGCGCCCTGCTGCGATTCCACCCGAGGACCTGATGACCGGCCTTGAGAAG
This sequence comes from Crenalkalicoccus sp., assembly GCA_035640795.1. Lineage (GTDB taxonomy): Bacteria > Pseudomonadota > Alphaproteobacteria > Acetobacterales > Acetobacteraceae > DASQVL01. Next base: position 3,270 of record DASQVL010000557.1, read on the forward strand.
GTTGCCGGCGAAGGCTCCGCCCATCGCCCCAAGGCCGACGACGCCGATCTTCATGCTGTTCTCCTCAGCGGGCGAGCCTGCGAGGTGCGGCTATGACCCGCACTGCCCGTCTCCCCTGCATCCTGCGGTCCGGACTCAGCCGTGCCTGTTCCTTGCTTCCACGAAGGCGGCGAAGGCCGCGGCGTAGTCCGGGTGCCAGCGCGAGAGCGCCGGCCGGTTCTCCACGATGTCTCCCGCCGCCCAGAGGATGCGCCGCTCATCGAGCGCGCGCGGCACGTCGTTGTCGGGACAGAGGATGTAGAAATCGCCGGCCGCCAGACGCTCCATCATGAAGTCCACCGTCTGCTCCGGCGTCCAGGCGGCAGCCGGCTTCTCGGTGCGGCCATTGGCGGTGAGCGGCGTGAAGACGAAGCCCGGGATCAGCAGGTGCGCGCTGATCCGGCCGCCCGGCACGTTCCGCAATTCGTGCTCCAGCGCCTCGGTGAAGGCTTTCACGCCGGCCTTGGAGACGTTGTAGGCGGGATCGCCCGGCGGCGTGGTGATGCCCTGCTTGGAGCCGGTGTTGATGACGAGGCCAGGGCGTCCGCGCTCGATCATGCCCGGCACGAAGACCTGCGTGCCGTTGATGACACCCCACAGGTTCACGCCGAGCACCCGCTGCCAGTTCGCCGCCGGGCCCAGGATGCCGCTGCCCGGCTGGACCCCGGCATTGTTCATCAGGATGTCCGTGCCGCCGAAGCGCTGCCGGACGGCGGCTTCCAGCCGCCGCACCTCGTCCACCTGGCTGACATCGGCCGCCATGGTCATGACATCGACGGCACCGCGCGGTGCCACCGAGGCCAGCGCGGCCGCGGCGCGATCGAGGCGGTCTTCGCCGAGATCGGCGATGCAGATCCTGAGGCCCATATGGGCAAACCGCATGGCGGCGGCGAAGCCGATGCCGGACGCAGCGCCGGTGACGACGGCGACGGCATCGCGGGAGAAGGCGGGGTGGGGCATGGGATTCCCGATGTCTCCGAATGGATGTCGGCGTGGGGCTGGCTGCTCGC
>DASQVL010000558.1:0-4166 GCA_035640795.1 Crenalkalicoccus sp.
CCCCCGGCACGACCGCCGGAACGCCCTCCGGCACGACCCAGCGTGGCGCCGAGACCACGACGCCGCAGCCGGGGCCGGCCCCCCGCGTGAACTGATCGGCAGCGCCGGGCGGTGGCCGCTCGCCACCGCCCGGATTGACGCCTCGCCCGGCCGCCGCATTCTTCTCCTCCATGAGCCGAGCGGAGGGAGGAACGCCATGCCCGACGAGGCCGTGATCGCCGTGAAGCCCGAGATCGCAGGCGGGGCGCTGGTGGACCAGGCGCGCTGGCGCGCCATGACGGAGGCCGCCACCCGTGATCCGAAAGGCTTCTGGCGGCAGGAGATGCGACGCATCGCCTGGATGAAGGAGCCCACGAGGATCAAGGACGTGGACTTCACCGGCGATGTCCGCATCCGCTGGTTCGAGGACGGCGTGCTCAACGCCTCCGTCTCCTGCCTCGACCGGCACCTGGCGACGAAGGGCGAGCAGGTCGCGATCATCTGGGAAGGCGACGATCCCGGCCAGGACAGGCGTGTCACCTACCGCGAGCTGCATGAGCGCGTCTGCCGCTTGGCCAACGGCCTTCGCTCGCTCGGCGTGCAGAAGGGCGACCGCGTCTGCATCTACCTGCCGATGATCGTCGAGGCCGCAGTTGCCATGCTGGCCTGCGCGCGCATCGGCGCCATCCACTCCGTGGTGTTCGGCGGCTTCTCGCCGGACAGCCTCGCCTCCCGCATCGAGGACAGCGGCTGCGCCGTGGTGCTGACCGCGGATGAGGGCCGCCGCGGCGGCCGCAAGGTGCCGCTCAAGGCCAATGCGGATGAGGCGGTGAAGTCCTGCCCCACCGTCCGCAACATCGTGGTGGTGCGCAACACCGGCGGCGCCGTGCCGATGGAGAAGGGCCGCGACCTCTGGTGGAACGAGCTCTGCGCGGCGCAGGCGCCGGAGTGCGAGCCGGAGCCGATGGGCGCCGAGGACCCGCTCTTCATCCTCTACACCAGCGGCAGCACGGGCAAGCCCAAGGGCGTGCTGCACACCACGGGCGGCTACCTGCTCTGGGCCGCCTACACGCATGAGCTGGTCTTCGACTACCGGCCCGGCGAGATCTACTGGTGCACCGCCGATGTCGGCTGGGTCACCGGGCACACCTACATCGTCTACGGGCCGCTCGCCAACGGCGCGACCAGCCTGATGTTCGAGGGCGTGCCGAACTACCCCGATGTGGATCGCTTCTGGCAGGTGGTGGACAAGCACCAGGTCAACATCTTCTACACCGCGCCGACCGCCATCCGCAGCCTGATGCGGGAGGGCGAGGCGCCGGTGAGCAAGCACAGCCGCAAATCGCTGCGCATCCTCGGCAGCGTGGGCGAGCCGATCAATCCGGAAGCCTGGCTCTGGTACTACCGCGTCGTCGGGGAGGAGCGCTGCCCGATCGTGGACACCTGGTGGCAGACCGAGACGGGCGGCATCCTGATCTCGCCCATGCCCGGCGCGGTCCCGCTGAAGCCGGGCTCGGCCACGCTGCCGCTGCCCGGCGTGCAGCCCGCGCTGGTGGATGGCGAAGGGAAGATCCTGGACGGCGCGACCGAGGGCAACCTGGTGCTGACGGACAGCTGGCCCGGCCAGATGCGCACCGTCTATGGCGACCATGCGCGCTTCGTGCAGACCTACTTCTCGACCTTCCCCGGCACCTACTTCACCGGCGACGGCGCGCGCCGCGACCCCGATGGCTACTACTGGATCACCGGGCGCGTGGACGACGTGATCAACGTGGCAGGCCACCGCATGGGCACCGCCGAGATCGAGAGCGCGCTGGTCGCGCACCCGAAGGTCGCCGAGGCCGCCGTGGTCGGCATGCCGCATGACATCAAGGGGCAGGGCATCTACGCCTACGTCACCCTGACGGTGGGCGAGGAGCCCTCCGAGGCGCTGCGCAAGGAACTCGTCGCCTGGGTGCGCAAGGAGATCGGGCCGATCGCCACTCCGGACGCCATCCAGTGGGCGCCCGGCCTGCCGAAGACGCGGTCCGGCAAGATCATGCGCCGCATCCTCCGCAAGATCGCGGCGAACGAGACGGACAGCCTGGGGGATACCAGCACGCTCGCCGATCCGGCGGTGGTGCAGGACCTGGTGGCGAACCGGGTGGGGTGAGGCGGCGGCTGACGGCCCGGCGCGCGATCGCGCCGGGCCGTGGCCCCGTTCAGACCGCCTGCACCATCGCCTCGCGCTCCCAGAAGCGGATCGCGCGGCAGGCCGCGAGGAACCGCTCCGCATCGCCCGCGCCCTGCAGCGGGACGAAGCCGCCATCCATCTGCCTGAGCCCCGCCGCCTCGAAGAGCGGCCGCGAGGCCGGGGTGTGGCCGATGAACTTGGCATGCGCGTAGGCGTCGGCGACGAAGTCGCGCGCCGTCGCCTCCCGCGCCAGCAGCGCCGCGCCCTCGGCCGAGGCCAGCACCGCCACCGCGTCGTAGAGCACGGAGGGGCCGCCATTGACCTTCTGCTGCGCCTCCACCGTCGCGCCGTCGCTTGCGGTGACGCCGCCGATCCTGGGTGCGACGATTTCCACCATCGCGCCCTCCTCCTTCGCCGCTGCGCGCAGCGCTCCGAGCAGCGCCGCATCCACCCCATCCGTCACCAGCAGGCCGAGCTTGCGGCCCTTGAAGCTCTTCGGCCCGTTGCGGAGGATGCTGAGCGCCGGCGAGGGAGCGAGATCCCGGATCACCGGCCGCGCCGGCGGCGCCGCTTCCGGCATCGCCTTGAGGCCGAGGCCGTCGGCCACGCGCTGCGCCAGCCCTTCATCCACGTTGCGCAGATGCGAGACCACACGCTCGCGGATCGGGGGCGTCTCCACCTTGCTCAGCTCGAAGACGAAGGCGTTGGCGATGTGCGCCTGCTCCACCGGCGTCTGGCTGATGTAGAATTGCCGCGCCTGGCTGTAGTGGTCGGCAAAGAGCTCGGCGCGGATGCGGAGCTTCTCGCCGCTCTCCGGCGCCGGCACGCTGCGGAAGCCGTGGCGCGGGTCCTCGCGCGGGCCGCCCTGCGCCGGGCCCCACGAGTTCGGCTCGTAATTCGCGCGGCCGCCCGGGTTGCGCATCGCCATGTGCCCGTCCTGCTGGAAATGCGCGAAGGGGCATTTCGGTGCGTTGATCGGCAGGTAGGTGAAGTTCGGGCTGCCCAGCCGCTTCAGCTGGGTGTCGAGATAGGAGAAGTTCCGCCCCTGCAGCAGCGGATCGTCGGTGAAATCCACCCCCGGCACGATGTTCTGGGTGCAGAAGGCCACCTGCTCGGTCTCGGCGAAGAAGTTGTCCACGACGCGGTCGAGCACGAGCCGCCCGACGCGGCGCACCGGCACCTCCTCCTCCGGGATGATCTTCGTCGCGTCCAGCACGTCGAAGGGGAAGCGCTGCGCGAAGGCGTCCTCGAAGCATTGCAGGCCGAGCTCCCATTCCGGGAAGTCGCCGGCCCGGATCGCGTTCCACAGGTCGCGGCGGTGGAAGTCGGGATCCGCGCCGTTGATCTTCACCGCCTCGTTCCACACCACCGACTGCAGGCCGAGCTTGGGCTTCCAGTGGAACTTCACGAAGGTCGAGCGGCCCTCGGCGTTCACCAGCCGGAAGCTGTGCACGCCGAAGCCTTCCATGAAGCGGAAGGAGCGCGGGATGGTGCGGTCCGACATGATCCACAGCAGCATGTGCGTGGATTCCGGGGTGAGCGAGACGAAGTCCCAGAAATTGTCGTGCGCCGTCTGCGCCTGCGGGAAGCCGCGGTCCGGCTCCTGCTTCGCGGCGTGGATCACGTCGGGGAATTTGATGGCATCCTGGATGAAGAAGACCGGGATGTTGTTGCCGACGATGTCCCAGTTGCCCTGCTTCGTGTAGAGCTTCACCGCGAAGCCGCGCACGTCGCGGGCGAGGTCGGCCGAGCCCTTGTTGCCGGCGACCGTCGAGAAGCGGACGAAGGCCGGCGTCCGCTCCCCCTTGCGCTGGAAGATGTCGGCCGAGGTCAGGTCCGACAGGCTCTCATAGGTCTCGAAGAAGCCATGCGCGCCGAAGCCGCGGGCGTGCACCACACGCTCCGGGATGCGCTCATGGTCGAAGTGGAAGATCTTCTCGCGGAAATGGAAATCCTCGAGCAGCGTCGGGCCGCGCGGGCCGATGCGGAGCGAGTTCTGGTCGTCGGCGACGGG
>DASQVL010000559.1:0-3588 GCA_035640795.1 Crenalkalicoccus sp.
ATGGTGGCAGGTCATCCTGACGGAGCGGCTGGGGACGGCACTGCTCCTGCTCGGGCCGCTCGCGCTGCTGGCGCTCGGGACGCGGCTCCGTGCGCTGCCCTGGCTCGCCGTGCTGGCGGGGCTCGGCGGGGCGGCGGCGGCGATCGTCCAGCACAAGGGCTGGCCCTACCACGCCATCCCGGTGCGCTTTTTCGGTGGCCTCGCGGCGCTGGTGCTCGGCGCCCGCTGGCTGGACCGTGCGCTGCCCGCGGCCCGCGCCGCGGCGGCCGCGCCCGGCGTTGCGTTCATCGCGGCCTGGGCCGCGCTGCTGCTAGCGGTCACGGGGGCGGAGGCGCCGTGGCGGGAAATCACCTGGCACTGGTCGCCGGGCGGCCGCATCGCGGCGCTGCTGCGGCACGAGGCGGAGGGGCAGCGCGTGCTTTTCCTCTCGCCGTGGATCTACCCGGGCTATCCTGGATTGAACTACGCCGAAGCAAATTCCACACTGCCGACGATGAACGTCTGGCTGTTGCAGTCGGCCTATGCGCAGGACTGCGCCGCCGGCGGCGCCACCTATCGCGCGCCGGCCGAGATGGCGCCGCCCGAGGCCTTCCTCTGGCGCCGGGTGACGCGGGATTTCGCCCGCGACCCGCCCGCAGCCATCCTGGTCGCGATCGATCCGCGCATCGCCGATTGCGGCCGCGGCTTCGACCTGATCGCCTATTTCCGCCGGGACCCCGGCTTCGAGGCCGCCTTCCACCGGTTCCGGGAGGTGGCGACGGTGGATGGCTACCGGCTCTACCGCCGCGCCGACTGATGCCGCTGCGCCACGACCCGCGCCGCGGCGCATTGCTGATGCTGCTGGCGAATGCGCTGTTCACCTGCATGTCCGCCATGGTGAAGGCGCTGGGCGGCGACATCCCCTTCGTCGAGGTGATGTTCTTCCGCTCGGCCTTTGCGCTGCCCGTCGTCGCGCTGATCCTGGCACGGAGCTCGGCGGGCTGGCGCAGCCTGCGCACCCGGCGCATCCGCGGCCACGTGCTGCGCGCCTGCACCGGGACGCTCGCGCAGGGCTGCAGCTTCTTCGCCCTCACCGTGCTGCCGCTCGCGGTGCAGACGGCGCTCGGCTACACCACGCCGCTCTTCGTCACCATCCTGGCGATCCCCTTCCTGGGGGAGCGGGTGGGGCTGCACCGCTGGTCCGCGGTGCTGGCTGGCTTCCTCGGCGTGCTCGTCATCGCCGGCAGCCAGGGCGTGCTGGGCGGCGAGCTCGCGGGCGGGACGCTGCTCGCCCTCGGCACCGCCGCGGCGGCAGCGCAGGGGCTGTTCTCCGCGCTGACCACGCTGCTGGTGCGCCAGCTCTCCTCCACCGAGAGCGCGACCACCATCACCATGTGGCAATCCGTGCTGATGACGGCCCTCACCCTGGTGGCGCTGCCCTTCCTCTGGGTCACGCCGGACGCGCACGACCTGATGCTGCTGGTGCTGGTCGGCATCGTGGGCGGTGCGGCGCAATGGACGCTGACCGAGGCCTGGGCGAGCGCGCAGGTCTCGGCGCTGGCCCCCTACACCTATTCGGCACTGCTCTGGTCCATCGCGCTGGGCTGGATCGTCTGGGGGGAGTTGCCGGAGGGCGGCATGCTGGCGGGCGCGGCGTTGATCGTCGGTGCCGGGCTCTTCATCCTGCACCGGGAGGTACTGCTGCGCCGGACGCGGGAGGTCAGAGCCTGATGGAGATCCCCTTCCTGCGGCAGGACGCGCTGGCGCCGGGCGCGGTGGAGCGCACGGCGCCCGGCGTGCGGCGCGTGCTCTGCAACAACCCCTCCGCCTTCACCTTCCGCGGCACCAACACCTGGCTGCTGGGGGAGGGGCGCAGCGTCGCCGTGCTGGACCCGGGGCCGGAGGATCCGGCGCATCTCGCCGCCATCCTGGACGCCGTGAAGGGCGAGACGGTCACGCACATCCTGGTGACGCATACCCACCGGGACCATTCGCCGGGCGCCCGCGCGCTCGCCACCGCGACCGGCGCGGCGACCTATGGCTTCGGCCCGCACCTAACGCCCCCGGGCGAGGGCGGGGAGGGGGGCGACCACGATTTCCGGCCCGATGTCGTGCTGCCGGACGGCGCGGTGGTGGAGGGCGAGGGTTGGCGCCTCTCGGCGCTGCACACGCCGGGCCATTGCGCCAACCATCTCTGCTTCGCGCTGGAGGGCAGCGGGGTGCTGTTCAGCGGTGACCAGGTGATGAGCTGGTCCACCAGCGTGGTCAGCCCGCCGGATGGCGATATGGCGGACTACATGCGCTCGCTGGAACGGCTGCGGGCGCGCGGCGCGGCGGACCGGCTCTACCTGCCCGGTCACGGCCCGCCGCTGCCCGAGCCCGCGCCCTTCCTGGCAGCGCTGGCGGCGCACCGGGCGGAGCGCGAGGCGCGGGTGCTGGCGGCCGTGCGAACGCAGCCCGGCGCGGCGGCTGAGGCGCTGGTCGGGCCGGTCTACGGGCCGCTCGATCCGCGTCTGGTGCGCGCCGCGGGGCGCAGCCTGCTCGCGCATCTGATCAAGCTGGAGACGGAAGGCCTGGTCGCGCGCGAGGGCGAGGGTTGGTCGGCGCGGGGCTGAACGCATGCCGGTCAGCCGGAAGGCTGACCGGTACGGCCCGACCCGAATTGCCGGCAGCAGGTAAGCACCGTGGTGCCACCCGCCAGCGCATGGCCCCCCGCATCCAGCGCGCGCACCCGCACCTCGTACCGATGGTCCGATCCGGTGGGCGGGCACGGACCCATCCAGTTGGAGAGCGCGCCTTCCGGAATCACCGCCTGCGGCCCGGTCCCCGCCGGCACCGCGACCTGCCCGCCGCCATGGTCGAAGCCGCCGAGGTCGAGATCCACCATCTCGACCTTCAGGCTGCGCGTCCCGGGCGGCAGGCCGGCGACGCCGATGGCGGGGGAGCGGTGCGACATCTCTGACATCCGCGTCACATAGGGCCCGCTGCCGCAGGCCTGGGCACGGCCGAACTGCGTCTGCACCGTCAGCGGCGCGGGGTCATTCCGCACATCCATGGCCCCGCACCCGGCTACCGCCAGCGCTACCGCCGTCGCTACGCCGCGCATGCCTCCGCCTCTCCGTCCCGCCTCTCCGTCCCACCTTTCCGTCCCCGGGGGCGACAACACCCGAACCGGCGGCCGGTTGGCGCCGCTACCGCGCCAGCAGCACCACAATGGCGACGAGGTAGGCCGCGTAGCCCCCCGCGAAGGCCGCCACGCGCCCGCCGCCGAGTTCCTGCCCGCGACGAAAATGGTTCAGCACCAGGTAGACCACCAGCACCAGGATCAAGAAGGCCAGGTTCGCCTGGTAGATCGCCCGGTCCCCCACCTCACTGCCGACCAGCGCCGGCGGCACCAGCGCCACCGTCAGCGAGACGATGCCATCCGACATGGCGGCGGAGACGGCGGTCGTCGTCTGCCCCTCCCGCGCCAGCCGCCAGGCGGCGAAGCTCTCCGGCAGCGCGCAGAGCAGTCCGATGCCGAACAGGCCGAAGACGAGGTCGGAGGCGCCGAGCGCATCCGTGAGGCGCCGCGCCGCCATGACCGCGCCGACCGCGCCGAGCCCGATC
>DASQVL010000560.1:0-2130 GCA_035640795.1 Crenalkalicoccus sp.
TTCGCCGGCCAGGCGCTGGAGACCGGCGCCTACGAATGGGCGATCTTTGCCACCGCGCTTGTGCTGGCCTTCCTCTTCGCCGGTTTCGTGCGCCTCTACCTGATGAGCCCGATGGGCCAGGCGCTCGCGGGCATCAAGACGCGGGAGACGCGGCTCGAGTTCATGGGCGTGCCTGCGCGGCGTGTGCTGCTCGCGGCCTACGTCCTCTCGGCGCTGATGGGCGGGGTCGCGGGCGGGCTGATCGCCATGACGACGCGGCACGTCACGCCGCTGCTCGGCTACTGGACCTCCTCGGGCGAGCTGGTGTTCATCGCGATCCTGGGCGGCGCCGGCGGCGTGCTCGGGCCCTTCCTCGGCGCCGTCACCTTCGAGCTGGTCAGGATCTACGCCGGCGCGGCGGTGGCCGAGGCCTGGCAGATGATCCTCGGCGCGGTGCTGCTGCTGGTCATCCTGTTCGCGCCGGGCGGGCTCTGGGGGATGATCACGGCCGCCCTCAAGCGCCGCGCGGCGGTCGAGGTGCCGCCGGCATGACGGGCGACGCGCTGCTCTCGGCCCGTGGCCTGCACCTCGCCTTCGGCGGGGTGAGAGCGGCGGACGGCATCGACCTCGACGTGCTGCGCGGCGAGTTCCTGGCGATCATCGGCCCGAACGGCGCGGGCAAGACCACCTTCATCAACATGACGACGGGCTACCTGCGGCCTCAGGCCGGGACCATCGCCTATGAGGGGCGGCCCATCACCGGCCTGCCGCCGCGCGCCATCGTCCGGCGCGGCATCGCGCGGTCCTTCCAGCTGCCGCAGCTCTTCACCGGGCACACGGTGCTGGAGAACGCGACGCTCGCCATCGCCGCGCGGGAGGGCGTGTGGTCCCCGCTCGCGCCGCTGCTGCGTCCCGCCTGGCGGGAGGAGGCGATGGCGCTGCTCGGCCGCTTCGGCCTCGCGCCGCTGGCGGAGGCGCGGGCGGACGCGCTGAACGAGGGGGCGCGCAAGCTCGCCGACATCGCGATGGCGGTGGCGCTGCAGCCGCGCCTGCTGCTGATGGACGAGCCCACCAGCGGCGTCGCCGCGTCGGAGAAGATGGCGATCGTGGAGACCCTGGTGCGCGTGCTGCGCGACGCGGCGGTGACGGCGGTGTTCGTGGAGCACGACATGGACGTGGTGGAGCGCTTCGCGGATCGCGTCGCGGTGTGGTCGCAGGGGCGGATCGCCGCGCTGGGCCCGCCGGCCGAGGTGCTGGCCGATCCCAGGGTGCAGCGCGAGGTCATCGGGATCGAGCGGCATGCGTAGGCCGGCACCCCCACCCCGGCCCTCCCCCGCTCCCGCGGGGGAGGGAGAGGAAGCCCTCCCCCGCTGGCGGGGGAGGGTTGGGTGGGGGTGGCGCCACACCCCGACTTCCGCCCGCTGGGTGTCCCACCATGTATAGCGCCGCCGCGACCCTCGCCCTCGAGGGCGTCTCCGTCGACATCGCCGGCGTGCGCGTGCTGCGCCGCGTCTCGCTGCGCCTGCCGCCGGGCGGGCGCGTGGCGCTGATCGGCCGCAACGGCGCGGGCAAGACCACGACCCTGCGCACCTTGATGGGCCTGCTTCCCGTGCGCGAGGGCCATGTTCTGACCGCCGGCCAGGACACCACGGCCACCCCCGCGCACCACCGCCCGCGGCTCGGCATCGGCTACGCGCCGGAGGAGCGGCGCCTGTTCGGCAGCTTCTCCGTGCAGGAGAACCTGCTGCTGCCCGCCCAGGTGCTGAAGCTCCCTCCGCCCGAGATCCGCCGCCGGCTCGACACCGTCTTCACCCTGCTGCCCGAGCTCCGCGAGCTCGCGCCGCGCCGCGCCGCGGGCCTCTCCGGCGGGCAGGGCAAGATGGTCGCGCTCGGCCGCGCGCTGATGGTCGGCACGAGCGCCGTGCTGCTCGACGAGCCCTTCCAGGGCCTCGCCCCGGCGCTCGCGCTGCGCTACGCCGAGGCGTTGCGGCGCCTGCACGAGGGCCTGCCCGACGTCGCCATCCTGATCACCGAAAGCAACCCGGAGTTGCTCCGCCCGCTGGTCGAGAGCACCTTCACCATCGAACGCGGCGAGATCACCACCGGCGTCGCCTGAGGGAGGAGGACCGTCCATGCCGTCGCGCAGCACCC
>DASQVL010000561.1:0-7810 GCA_035640795.1 Crenalkalicoccus sp.
ACCGGCCCCGGCGCTGCAGGACCTCGATCCGGTAGCCATCCGGGTCGCTGAGGAAGAAGAACCGCGCGAGCGGCTTCCCCTCATGCGCCATGTCCTTGATCGGCCCGGGCTCGATGCCGGCGGCGGAGATGCGCGCATGCTCCGCCTCCAGATCGGGGACCGAGACGGCGAGGTGGCCGTAGCCGTCGCCCAGCGTGTAGGGCGCGTCGCGGCCGTGGTTCACCGTGAGCTCCACCTCGAAGCCGCTCTCCGGGTCGCGCAGGTAGACTAGGGTGAAGCCCTCGAAGACCAGGCGGTCCGCGACCTCGAGGCCCAGCGCGGTGCGGTAGAAGGCGACGGAGCGTGCCTCCTCCAGCACCCGGATCATGCTGTGGATCGGCTTGGCCATCTCAGTGCTGCTCCTTCAGCCGGTCGATGATCTGGTGCCGCGGTTCCGCATTGGCCTGGCGGTAGAGCATGGTCGTGCCGGGCACGACCTCCTGCGGCTTGGCGAGCCAGGCATCGGGCCTCGCCGCGTCCGAGGTGAAGCCGGCCTGGGCGAGGGCTGGGGAGTGGTGGAAGCGCTCCAGGCTGCCGGCCCTGCGGCCGGGCACGCCCGCGAGCGGCGGGCCCTGCCGCTGCCTGGCGATGACGATGACGGACAGCGTGGCGGCCGGCGCGCGCACCCGCTCCCTCCCATGGGTTGCGGGAAGGCTAGGGCCGCCGCAGGCGCCGCGGGTAGTATCAGGCTATCGTGCGCTCAATTTCCGCGGCGCGGGCCGGAGCGTGGCGGGCGGCGACCTCCGCCGCGTGCAGATCGCGGTTCGCCAGGTAATGCATGCAGGTGACGCGGAGGAAGGAGGCGAAATTCGGCACCTCTCCGCAGCGCGCCAGGATCTCCTCATGCAGCAGGGAGACGAAGCGGGCGAGGGAGATGCCCTCCCGCGCCGCGATTTCCTCGAGGATGGTCCAGAAGGCGGCTTCCAGGCGGATGGAGGTGACGTGGCCGGCCAGCCGCACGGCGCGTGTCTCGGCCGCGTAGGTAGCGGGGTCCTGGCGCGTGAACAGGCGACACATCGCGGCCGCATCCTCCCGGGACTGGCGGGGCGGCGGGGCCGCCCGCGCCCGGATTCGCTATCACGCGGTTTCATCGTGCGGCAAGGCGGGGGCCCCGCCGTCTGCCGGAGCGGGTCCTGGGTGACGGGCTCGCGATGGCGCTGCTGCTGGTGGGGCTGGCGGCGGGGGTGGTGTCGTTGCCCTTGGGGGAGGAAGGGAACGTGGGCCCGCTAATACCGAACACGGGCTTGAGCGACGGCCTCGAAAACCGAAAGACGGGCAAACCGTACCGTGGGTTCGAATTCCACCCCGTCCGCCAGCGCCTCCGGATCGAAGCGTCTCCCGCCTCGCGGTCTGCGTCCAGAGCCGCGGGCTTCTAGGGCGTTTCCGCGCCGTGCTGTTGCGTGCTAGTCCGGAACGAGAGACGCCCCTGTCTCCCAACCTGTTGCCTTGCCCGATTTGGTTCACAGCTCGAAGATCCCCGTGGCCCAAGGACTTCGCCCGGGGGCTGGTGGCCGATGATTCGAATTCCGTTCGGAAGCTCCAGTCGGCCTCTTCACAACCTCTCTCTACGGGCCAGAGCGCCGCACAGGCCTAAACGGGTGCATCCTACTCCTGACTGCACCGGCATCCGGGGAATGTCGGCGGTCGTGGGCCGGCTGCGGCGATAGGCTGTGAACGGGGGTACGCCCTCATTGGGGGGCGGCATGCCATTCGAGGCGGGTCCGTGGCCCCGAGCAGCAGCGCGCCGCGTTGGAGGTGATCGCCCCGCCGTCGAAGCCGGCCACCACCTGCCGGTTCCCGACGGGTGCAAACTCGAACAGCGCCGGGCTACACTCCGTCGGCATCGGGGGCCTCCTCTGCGCCGTGTTGAGCCTTTGTCGCAGAAGAACTTTCGCCGATTCAGAGCCCCGATGCACCTAAGGCGCGTGAGAGATCCAGGTTAGGGCGGCGATGTCCGGTTTCCAGAATTGGCCAAGTCGAGCTTAGCGGCAGGAGGTGAAAATGGCGACGAACGGCGGTTCCGTGCGATGCGCCGGGGGCATTCTCGGCCAGCACCGTCACATTTGCGCTTTCTTCAACAGCGCGGAGGAGGAGCACAGGGTGCTTCGGTCGTTCATCACAGACGGCTTTGAGCGGGGGGACAAAGCCTTCCACCTCGTGGATCCCGATCTGTGGGAAGACCATCTCAGGCGCCTCGCCGGAGCCGGCATCGACGTGGGGCCGGCAATGGGTACGGGCCAGCTCGAGCTGCGGCGCTGGCAGGACGCACAATTCCGCGGCGATCGCTTCGATCAGGACGCCATGCTCGCCTTGATCGAGGAGGTGCTCCAATCGGGGGCGGCCGCTGGTTATCCGCTCACCCGCTTCGTGGCGGACATGGGATGGGCGCTGCTCGACAAGCCAGGCGTCGGCGACCTGCTGGAATTCGAGACACGCGTCAATTATGTGCTTCCCAAATACGACGACCCGGTGATCTGCAGCTACGATCTGTCGAAGTTCAGTGCCAGCGTGGTGATGGACATCATGCGGACGCACCCGGTCGTGATTATCGGTGGGGTGCTGCAGGAGAATCCGTTCTTCGTTCCTCCTGACGAGTTCCTGCTCGAACTCCGGGAGCGACGCAGGTCCGCACGAGCGCGATGATCGCGGGGTGGTGCCAATGCGTCCCGAGGCCGACGCGCGGCGGCTGCGGAGGGCGCTCCGGGACCTCGTGGCATTGTCGACTGTCCCGGCGGCATGGGTCGGGAGAGAACCGGCTGTCATCGCTGCCGGGCTCTCCGACGTATTGGCCAATTCCTTGTACCTCGACTTCGCTTTTGTGCGCCTGTGCGAGCCCGACGGGGGTGCCGCTGTCGAAATCGCGCGCGGAAGCGCATGGCGCGCGTTTCCGGAATGGCTACAGCAATACCTTGCCACCCACGGCCGCCTGTCGCGCAGGGAAACCGTCCGCGACATCGGTGGTGGCACGCAGGAAGGCCGCGGCATTGTCATTCCCGTCGGCGTCGATGCCGAGGGCGGTCTGGTTGCAGCGGCGTGCGATCGCGCGGACTTTCCCAGCGAAATCGACCAGCTGCTGCTCTCCGTGGCGGCGAACCATGCCGCCACGGCATTTCGGATGGCACGCCTCGTCCACGATCACCGCCGTGCCGAGGAAGCGTTGCGCGAGAGCGAGCGACAGCTTCGCAAGGCCCGCGACGAACTCGAGACGAGGGTGGCGGAACGGACCGCCGAATTGCAACGCAGCGAGGCCTACTTGGCCGCAGCGCAGAGGCTGAGCCATGCGGGCAGTTTCGGCTGGGACGTTTCCAGCGGGAAACTCTACTGGTCGGAGGAAACCTTTCGCATCTTCGAATGCGACCGAGCCGAGCAGCCGACAGTGGATCTCGTGCTCCAACGAACTCATCCGCACGACAGAGCCCGTGTTGAGCAGACAATCGATCGCGCAACGCGGGACAGGAAGGATCTCGATTTTGAGCAGCGATTGCTAATGCCCGATGGCAAAATCAAGAATGTCCATGTCGTAGGCCATCCTGTCTTCGACGAATCCGGCGATTTCGTTGAATTCGTGGGAACCATGATGGACGTGACCGAACGCCGGCGGGCGGAGGAAGAACGGCAGGCGCTCGCGCACGCCAATCGCATCACGACCATGGGGCAGCTCACGGCCTCGATCGCCCACGAGGTCAGGCAGCCGATCGCCGCGACGGCGACCAACGCCCAAGCGGCGCTACGCTGGCTCGGCGCGGGTCCGCCGGAGCTGGAGGAGGTGCGGCAGGCGCTCGATCGCATTGTCAGGGACGCCAACCGCGCCGGCGACGTCATCCGCCGGATCCGTGCCCTGATCGAGAAGGCTCCCCCACGGAAGGATGCCCTGGCGATCAACGAGGCGATCCTAGACGTCATCGCCCTGGTCCACGGCGAGGTGCTGAAGAACGGCGTCTCGGTGCAGACGCAGCTGGCGAAGGGCCTGCCGTGCATTCAAGGAGATCGGGTCCAATTGCAACAAGTGCTCCTGAACCTGATCATCAATGCCATCGAGGCGATGCGCGGTGTCAGCGAGGGGGCGCGCGACCTGCTGGTCAGCACCGAGGAAGCGGAATCGGGTGGCGTGCTTGTTGCGGTGCGGGACTCGGGTCCGGGGCTGGATCCGGCGCAGCTCGAGCGGCTGTTCGAGGCCTTCTACACGACCAAGCCCGGCGGCTTGGGCATGGGCCTGTCGATCTGCCGCTCAATCATCGAAGCGCACGGGGGGCGATTGTGCGCGGGCGCGAACACGCCGCGGGGTGCCGTCTTTCAGTTTACTCTGCCGTGCGATGCGATGGAGGTCCAGCCGGAGTAATCGCTATCAGCGGTCGCGACTGACCTGCGCCCCTGAACTGGATCCGGGTTTGGTGAGAGATTTGGGCTCCTGAAGGTGGTCGGGGCCGCCGGCCGCCGACGCGGCTTCTCGTCGGATCGCGCGCGCTGCGCCACCGGCGGCGCCTTCATCGTCGATGACGCTTGCATGGCAAGCCCATCCAGCGCCGCTCGTCTCCTGGACCGGTCACCTAGAGCATTTCCAGGCGAAGTGTGCGCGGTTCGCCGCGGGAAATGCGATCAAGAACAAGGTGCTAGGGCGTTTCAGCCGTGCACGGCACGGGTGAAAACGCCCTAGATCGTCCCCGCCGCCGCCCCTTCCGCGAAGCCGCGCAGCCGCGTAGCGATGACCTCGCCCACCGCGTCCAACGCCGCGCGTCGCGGGAAGCTCACGCGCCAGGCAATGCGCACCGTACGGCCCGCCTGCGCCGCCAGCGGCCGCAGCACGATGCCCGCATCCTGCGCCGCCCCGGCCGCGAGCCCCGGGAGCAGCGTCGTCCCATAGCCGGCGGCCACCATGTTGAGCAAAGTCGAGAGGCTCGCCGCGCGGAGCGTGCTGCCCACCGCCCCGCTGCGCCCACAGGCCTCAAGTGCCTGGTCGCGCAGGCAATGCCCGTCCGCCAAAACCAGGATGTCCCGCGCCAGGTCCGCCTCCGCCACCACCGCCCGCCCAGCGAGCGGATGCTCGGCTGGTAGCGCCGCGAGGAAGGGCTCGGCAAACAGTGGCTGGCTTGCGAGGTCAGACCCGTCCACCTCGGTCGCCAGCAGGGCGGCATCCAGCTCATGCGCGCGCAGCCGCTTGAGCAGCACCGCGGTCTGGTCCTCCCACGGTTCCACCTCGAGCGCGGGCAGCGCTTCGCGCAGCGGCGCAAAGATCAACGGGAGCAGGTAGGGCGCCAGCGTCGGGATGATGCCGAGCCGGAAGCGCCCGGCCAGCGGGTCGTGCAGGCTGCGCGCCACAGCCACGATCGCATCCGCCTCGGCCACCGCGGCGCGGACATGGCCGATCAGCAGTTTGCAGGCGGCCGTCGGCGCCACCGTCTTGCTGCCGCGCTCGAACAGGGTAACGCCCAGCAGCTCCTCAAGCTTGCGAAGCTGGACGGACAGCGTCGGCTGGCTGATGCCGCAGGCCTCCGCAGCGCGGCCAAAATGTTCATGCTCGGCGACCGCGAGCAGGTAGCGCAGATCCCGGAGGTTCATCGGGTCAGTCGCGCTGCCATGATAGATGACGCCTATCAGGTCGGTTGAATGTTTGAGCTTCCTATAATGTTCGGGCTGCCGCTAGGCTTGCGCAAGGCCAATCAACCGAGGGAGGAACCGCGGACCCCACGCCTGACTAAGAGTGTCATCGCACTGGCGGCCGGCAAATGGGCACAGCCCAAGTGCAGGCCCATGGCCCCGTGTCGTCGCTCCTCCGGCACGTCCGCAGCATGCCGGCATCAAACCGTAGCGCCTTCCGAAGCAGTCGCGGTCCCTCGGGTGGACCGATCAACGCATCAAGGATTGGAGGAAAGAATGGACGGAAATACTGGCCCGGGCGGCAGCAAGTGCCCGGTCATGCACGGCGCGCCGAAACACACGAGCTTCGGCGGCAGGTCGAACCGGGATTGGTGGCCGAATGCGCTGAACCTCAGGATTCTCCACCAGAACCCCCCCGAGGCCAACCCGCTGGGCAAGGGCTTCAACTACGCCGAGGCGTTCAAGAAGCTCGACCTCGAGGCCCTGCGGAAGGACCTCTTCGCGCTGATGAGGAACTCGCAGGACTGGTGGCCGGCGGACTATGGTCATTACGGTCCGCTCTTCATCCGGATGGCCTGGCACAGCGCTGGCACCTACCGCACCGGGGATGGCCGCGGCGGCGCGGGCGCAGGCACCCTCCGCTTTGCGCCGCTGAACAGCTGGCCCGACAACGGGAACCTCGACAAGGCGGTCCGGCTGCTCTGGCCGGTCAAGAAGAAGTACGGGAGCAAGATCTCCTGGGGCGATCTCATCATCTTCACGGGCAACTGCGCCCTGGAGTCGATGGGGTTCAAGACCTTCGGCTTCGGCGGCGGGCGCGTGGACCATTGGGAGCCGGGCGAGGACATCTACTGGGGCTCCGAGGACACCTGGCTCGGCGACAAGCGCTACACGGGTGAGCGCGACCTCGAGAAGCCGCTGGCCGCCGTGCAGATGGGCCTCATCTACGTGAATCCGGAGGGGCCGAACGGCAAGCCGGATCCGCTCGCCGCGGCAAAGGACATTCGCGAGACCTTCGCGCGCATGGCCATGAACGACGAGGAGACCGTCGCGCTCATCGCCGGCGGGCATACCTTCGGCAAGTGCCATGGCGCCGGCGAGGCGAAGCATGTCGGCCGCGAGCCCGAGGCCGCCGAGATCGAGGAGATGGGCCTCGGCTGGAAGAACAGCCTCGGCAAGGGCCACAGCATCCACGCGATCACCAGCGGCCTGGAAGGCGCGTGGACCAACACCCCGACCCGGTGGGACAACGGCTACTTCGACACCCTTTTCAAGTACGAGTGGGAGCTGACGAAGAGCCCCTTCGGCGCCTGGCAGTGGACGCCCACCGACCCGGCGGCGAAGGACACCGTGCCGGACGCGCACGACCCTTCCAAGCGGCACGCGCCGATGATGCTGACGACGGACCTGGCGCTGCGCCAGGACCCCATCTACGCGCCGATCTCCAAGCGCTTCCACGCGAACCCCGACCAGCTCGCGGATGCCTTCGCGCGGGCGTGGTTCAAGCTGACCCACCGCGACATGGGGCCGAAGGTCCGCTACCTCGGCCCCGAGGTCCCGGCGGAGGACCTGATCTGGCAGGACCCGATCCCGCCGGTCACCCATCCGCTGATCGACGAGAACGACATCGCGGCCCTCAAGGCGAAGCTCCTCGCCTCGGGACTGTCCAACTCGCAGCTGGTCTCGACCGCCTGGGCCTCGGCCTCCACCTTCCGCGGCTCCGACAAGCGCGGCGGGGCGAACGGTGCGCGCATCCGCCTCGCGCCGCAGAAGGACTGGGAGGTCAATCAGCCTGCCCAGCTTGCGACCGTGCTGGCGAAGCTCCAGGAGATTCAGGAGGAGTTCAACGTCACGGCCTCCGGCGGGAAGAGAGTCTCGCTCGCCGACCTGATCGTGCTCGGCGGCTGCGCGGCCGTCGAGCAGGCCGCAAAGAAGGCCGGGCACGACGTGGTGGTTCCCTTCACGCCCGGGCGCACGGATGCGTCGCAGGAGCAGACCGACGCCGAGTCCTTCGAAGTGCTCGAGCCGATCGCGGACGGGTTCCGGAACTACCTGAAGTCCGACTACAACAGCCCGCCCGAGGAGCTGCTGCTGGACAGGGCGCAGCAGCTGAAGCTGACCGCGCCCGAGATGACGGTGCTCATGGGCGGCTTGCGCGTGCTGGACGTCAACTTCG
>DASQVL010000562.1:0-11231 GCA_035640795.1 Crenalkalicoccus sp.
GGATCGGGGCGGTGATCAGCGAATTCCGCGGCGCCCGCAAGGGGGATGACGGTCAAGCGAGGTGGAAGCGCCCGCCGCGGTCGCGGCCGGCGCTGCCGCGGGCTATGTCGTCGCCACGGCAGCCCCGGGCCCGGCCCGGGCGCCGCAACCGGGCGCCGCACCGGGCGCCGCACTGGGCGAGAGCGGGACAAGCGATGGCGGTCTTCGAGCTGGTGATCGGCCTGCTGCTGGCCGGCGCCGTCCTGGCGCACTGGGCGCGCAAGTGGAACGCGCCCTATCCCGCGCTGCTGGCGCTGGCCGGCACCGCCGGCGCCGTCGTTCCCGGCCTGCCTGCGGCGACGCTCGATCCCGACCTGGCGCTCGCCCTCTTCGTCGCCCCGGTGCTGCTGGACGCGGCCTATGATGCCTCGCCGCGCGACCTCAGGGACAACTGGATCCCGGTCACCGGCCTCGTCGTCTTCGCGGTCGGCACCACCGTGCTTGCGGTCGCGCTGCTGGCGCGGGCGCTGCTGCCGGAGATGCCCTGGGCGGCGGCGCTCGCGCTCGGAGCCATCGTGGCGCCGCCGGATGCCTCGGCCGCCGCGGCGGTGCTCCGCCAGCTCCGCCCGCCGCACCGCGTGCTGGTGATCCTGGAGGGCGAGAGCCTGCTGAACGACGCCACCGCCCTGTTGATCTACCGCGTCGCCGTCGGCGCCGCGATGGCCGGCACCGGCGTGGGATGGGGGGTGGTGCCGGAGCTTCTGCTGACGGTCGGCGGCGGGGTCGTGCTCGGCGTGGTCCTCGCCCGGCTCTTCTTCGCGCTCACGGCGCCGGCCGAGGAGCTGGCGATCATCGTGCTCGCCCAGTTCCTCGGCACCTTCGCGGTCTGGCTGATCGCGGAGCGCCTCGGCGTCTCCGCCATCATCACCGTCGTCGCCTTTGCCATCACCATCGCGCGGCGGGCGCCGCTGCGGTCCAATGCGCGGCGGCGCATCGCCTCCTACGCGGTGTGGGAGGTGGCGGTCTTCGTGTTGAACGTGCTGGCCTTCATCCTGATCGGCCTGCAGCTGCGCGGGATCCTCGAGCGGCTGGACGGCGGCAGCTGGCGGGATTTCGGCTTCGCCCTTGGCGCCAGCGCCGTCGTCATCCTGGTCCGCTTCGCCTGGGTGATGGGCTACAACACCTTCGTCCGCTGGAAGAATGCCCGCTTCGGCATGCGCACGGCGCGGCCGATGGCGCCGCCCACCTGGCAGGGCGGCATCATCATCTCCTGGTGCGGCATGCGGGGCATCGTGACGATCGCGGCCGCGCTGGCGCTGCCGGAGGGCTTTCCGCAGCGCGACCTGATCCTGCTGGCCGCTTTCAGCGTCGCGCTGGTCACGCTGGTGGCGCAAGGGCTGACGCTGCGCTGGCTGATGCGGCGTCTCGGCATGCGGGATGACGGGACGGTGCAGCAGGAGGTGGTGCTGGCGCGCCGCTGCACGGCGGAGGCTGCGCTCGCGCTGCTCGGCGAGGCCCGGGAAACCGGCGCCGCCCGGCTGCTGCGCCAGGAATACGCGGCCCGTGTGGCGGCGGCAGAGGCCGATGCGCGGCCGGAGGATGCGGCGCTGGCCGCGCTGCAGCACAAGGCGGTGGCGGAGCAGCGGCGGGTGCTCGGCCGGCTGCGGGCCGAGGGCCGGATCGGCGACGACGCCTTCCATGTGGTGGAGGAGGAGATCGACCTGCTGGAGCTCTCGGCCGATCCGCGGCTCCGGCGGCTGGCGGATGGAGGGTGAGGCGGCGCGGCCTGGCTGGGAGTCTTCCAGCCGGACCGGGCAAGCGCCCCGGAGAAAGGATCAGAAAAAGGATGGTGGGGGTCCTGGGGGAGGAAGTTCCCTTCCTTCCCCAGGGCCACCCACGCCCACCCCTCAGATATCCAGCACCACCTTGCCGATCACCTCGCCCCGCTCCACGACCTCATGCGCCTCCGCGGTTTCGGCCAGCGGCATCCGCCGCGCCACCGCATGCCGCACCAGCCCCGCAGCGAGCCAGGTCTGCAGCGCGCCGATCGCCGTCGCGCGCTGCGCCGGCGTCAGCTCGTAGACGATGAAGAACCGCAGCGCGATGCCCTTCAGGATGGCTGGGCCGAACGCGATCTCCGCCGCCGCGCCGTTGGCGCCATAGACGGCGCAGAGCCCGCCGGGGGCCAGCAGGTCGGGCAGCAGCTTCGCGTTGCCGGTGATGTCCACCTCCACCACCCGGTCCACGCCGCGGCCGCGGGTCAGCGCCGCCACGCGCGCCGCCACCTTCTCCTCCCGGTAGTTGATCGTCTCCTCGGCCCCGGCGGAGAGCGCATGCGCCGCCTTGGCGGGGCTGCTGACCGTGGCCAGCACCTGCGCGGCACCCAGCAGCCGGGCGAACTGGATGGCATAATGGCCGACCGCGCCGGCGCCGCCGGTGACCAGCACGCGCTGGCCGGTCACCCCGCCATCGGTCAGCAGCGCGTGCAGCGCGGTCAGCGCCGGGATGCCGAGGCAGGCGCCCTCGGCAAAGCTCGTATTCTCCGGCAGCGGCACCGCCTGCGCGGCAGGCAGCGCGATATATTCCGCGGCCGTGCCGAAAGGGCGCTTCCACTGGCCGTTCCAGATCCAGACGCGCTCGCCGATGCGGGCGGGGTCCACGCCTTCGCCCACCACCTCGATCCTGCCGGCGCCGTCGGAATGCGGGATGATGCGCGGGAAGGCCATGGGCCGGGTGCGGCCGGACCGCGTCTTCCAGTCGGAGGGATTCACGCCCGAGGCGGCCAGGCGGACCAGCACCTCGCCGGGCCCGGGCGAGGGGGTGGGGAGGTCGCCATAGGTCAGCACCTCGGGCCCGCCCGGGCGGTCGTACCACACGGCCTTCATCGCATCGCTCCCTTCGGCTTCATGGCCAGCGCACCTCCGGCGGCATGGACATCAGGATCGCCTCCACATTCCCGCCGGTGCGCAGGCCGAACAGCGTGCCGCGGTCGTAGAGCAGGTTGAACTCCACGTAGCGGCCGCGGCGGATCAGCTGGTGCTCGCGCTCCGCTTCCGTCCAGGGCTCGGTCATCCGCCGCGCGACGATGGCCGGATAGGCCTCCAGGAAGGCGAGGCCGACATCGCGGGTGAAGGCGAAGTCGGCCTCCGCCCCGTGGCCCGGCGTGCGGTCGCCGAGCCAGTCGTAGAAGATGCCGCCCAGGCCGCGGGGTTCGCCGCGGTGCGGCAGGAAGAAGTACTCGTCGCACCAGGCCTTGAAGCGCCCGTAGTAGCCGGGGTCGTGGCGGTCGCAGGCGGCGCGGAAGGCGGCGTGGAAGGCGGCCGCGTCCTCCTGCGCCTCCGGCGCCTCCGGCCGCATCGGGGTGATGTCGCCGCCGCCGCCGAACCAGGCCTTGGAGGTAGCAATGAAGCGGGTGTTCATGTGCGCCGCCGGCACGCGGGGGCTGCGCGGATGGGCGACCAGCGAGACGCCGGCCGCGAAGAAGCGGGGATCGCCCTCCGCACCCGGGATGTGCGCGCGGAACTCCGGCGAGAACTCCCCGTGCACGGTGGAGATGTTGACGCCCGCCTTCTCGAAGACCCGCCCGCGCAGCACGCTCATCGTTCCGCCGCCGCCGCCCTCCCGCTGCCAGGTGGTGCGCTGAAAGCGCCCGGGCGGCAGCGCCGCGTGCGGGCCCGCCTCCAGCGCGTCCTCCAGCGCCTCGAAGGCGGCGCAGAGGCGGTCGCGCAGCTCGGCGAACCAGGCGGCGGCCGATGCGGCCAGCGGGTGGGCGGCGGGATCCGGTGCGGCGCTCGTCACGGTGCGATCCTCGAGGCGTTGCAGTCCTTCGCGGCGACGCATTGCCACGCCACGGAGCCTAGCCTTATAAGCCGCGCGGCGCGCCGGGAGGGTGCGGGGCGGCTGGACCCTGCGCCACCGACCGTTGCGTGGTTGGGGGCCGCGGGCGCAAGGCGGCGCCCGCAGCGGGGATGGACAGGGCATGGCCAACACCTTGGCATATGGCGGCGGCGAGCATGCCCCGCAGGATGACGGCACGCGGCGGGACTTCCTCAAGCTCGTGGCTGGCACCTTCGCCGCGGTCGGCATTGGCGCGGTGACCTGGCCCTTCATCGCCTCCATGAACCCGTCGCGGGACGTGCTCGCCCTCTCGACGACCGAGGTGGACCTGACGCCGGTCGCCGTCGGCTCCCGCGTCACCGTGGTCTGGCGCGGCAAGCCGGTCTTCATCGCCCACCGCACCGAGAAGGAGATCGAGGAGGCGCGCAACGTCTCGCTCGCCGAGCTGCGTGATCCGGAGCCCGATTCGGCGCGGGCGAAGAAGCCGGAATGGCTCGTCGTCGTCGGCGTCTGCACCCATCTCGGCTGCGTCCCGCTGGGCGAGAAGGTGACCGATCCGCGCGGCCCCTATGGCGGCTGGTTCTGCCCCTGCCACGGCAGCATCTACGATACCTCCGCCCGCATCCGGCAGGGCCCGGCGCCGGCGAACCTTCCGGTGCCCGCCTACGCTTTCACCTCCGACACCGCGATCCGGATCGGCTGAGGAACTGCGCGCCATGGCCATCGGCCTGCACAAGAGCGACTTCCAGAACCCGGTGGTGCGGTGGATCGACGCCCGCCTGCCGGTGTTCACCATGCTGCAGAACGAGTACGGGACCTTCCCGACTCCCCGCAACTTCAACTATCTCTGGAACTTCGGCGCGCTCGCCATGATCAACCTGATGATCATGATCGCGACCGGCGTCTTCCTGGCGATGCACTACACGCCGCATGTCAGCATGGCCTTCGACAGCGTCGAGCGGATCATGCGCGACGTGAACTTCGGCTGGCTGCTGCGCTACGCGCACTCGAACGGCGCCAGCATGTTCTTCGTCGTCGTCTACATCCACATCTTCCGCGGCCTGTACTACGGCTCCTACAAGGCGCCACGCGAGCTGCTGTGGATGATCGGCGTCGTCATCTTCCTGCTGATGATGGCCACCGCCTTCATGGGCTACGTGCTGCCCTGGGGGCAGATGTCCTTCTGGGGTGCGACCGTCATCACCAACCTGTTCAGCGCCATCCCGCTGGTCGGCGACAGCATCGTCACCTGGCTGTGGGGCGGCTTCAGCGTGGACAACCCGACGCTGAACCGCTTCTTCAGCCTGCACTACCTGCTGCCCTTCGTGATCGTCGGCGTCGTCTTCCTGCACATCGCGGCGCTGCACATCACCGGGTCCAACAACCCGCTGGGCATCGACCCGAAGGGCCCGCAGGACACCATTCCCTTCCACCCGTACTACACCATCAAGGACAGCGTCGGGACGGTGGTGTACTTCATCGTCTTCGCCGCCCTGGTGTGCTTCTTCCCCAACATGCTGGGCCACCCGGACAACTACATCCCGGCCAACCCGCTGGTGACGCCGCCGCACATCGTGCCGGAATGGTACTTCCTGCCCTTCTACGCCATCCTGCGCGCGGTGCCGGACAAGCTCGGCGGCGTGGTGCTGATGTTCAGCTCCATCGCCATCCTGTTCGTGCTGCCCTGGCTCGACACCTCGCCGGTGCGCTCGCTCCGCTTCCGTCCGCTGACGCGGCCCTTCTTCATCGTCTGGTGCCTGTCCTTCCTGGTGCTGCTCTATTGCGGCGGCAGGCCACCGGAGGAGCCCTTCCTCACCATCGCGCGGGTCGCCACCGCCTACTACTTCCTGTACTTCCTGGTGATCCTGCCGCTGCTCGGGCGGCTCGAGCGGCCGCTGCCGCTGCCGGAGAGCATCTCGATGCCGGTGCTGCGCGGCGGCGGGCCGCTGCCGGCGGGCGCCATGAGCAAGCCGATGGAGAAGGCGTGATGCGCGCGAAGCTCCGCATCCTGGCGGTGGCCGCCGGGCTGCTCGCGGCGGGGGGGCTTGCGCCGGCCGCCCGCGCCGCCGGCGAGGCCGAGGTGCCCGACGCCCATTTCAGCTTCGAGGGGCTGTTCGGCACCTTCGACCGCGCCTCCGCGCAGCGCGGCCTGCAGGTCTACCTGCAGGTCTGCGCGAACTGCCATTCCATGAAGCAGCTCTACTACCGCAACCTGGCCGAACTCGGCCTGCCGGAGTCCGAGGTGCGGGCGATCGCGGCCTCGGTGCAGGTCACCGACGGGCCGAACGATCAGGGCGAGATGTTCCAGCGGCCGGGCCGCCCCTCCGACCGCTTCAAGAGCCCCTTCCCGAACGAGCAGGCGGCGCGCGCCGCCAACAACGGCGCGCTGCCGCCCGATCTTTCGGTCATCACCAAGGCGCGGGAGGGCGGCGCGAACTACATCCACGCCCTGCTCACCGGCTACACCGACCCGCCGCCGGATTTCCAGCTGATGGAGGGGATGCACTACAACAAGTATTTTCCGGGCCACCAGATCGCCATGCCGCCGCCCCTGCAGGACGGCCTGGTGGAGTGGAAGGACGGCACCAAGGCGACCGTGGACCAGATGGCCCGGGACGTCTCCACCTTTCTCGCCTGGGCGGCCGAGCCGGAAATGGAGACGCGCAAGGCGCTCGGCGTGAGGATGATCCTGTTCCTCGGCGTGATGGGCGGCCTCGTCTACGCGGTGAAGCGCAAGATCTGGGCCGACCTGCACTGATCATCCACGCACCGCGGTCCCGCGGTGGCGTTCCGCCGCTCCTGCCCCGGGATGTCCAGCACCGCCCGGTGCTGGTCGAGGGCAGGACGGGGCGGGTCACATGCCTGCAGCCTGCACAGCCAGGGCGATCCCAGGCTGGCACGGCCCCGTCAGACGCGGTCCGCCACGAAGTTGTAGTAGCAGAGCAGGCCGTAGACCGCCCCGGTCATCCGCCGGCCCGTCACCTGCCCGGTCATGGTGGTGCCCACATTGCTGTAGCCCATGACCAGGCCGGACGGGGCGATCGCCGCCGTGTAGACGGTCTGCACCGCGTTGGCGAGCGAGGGCGTGCTCGCCTCCAGCTGCGGATGCGCCACGACGACAGCGAACCGGCCGTCCCGCACCTCAAAAGCGATGCGGGGCGGGATCGCGCAGTCCTGGGCGTTGACGCTGGTGGCGCCGCCGCTGACCCGGAGTTGGCCCTCATAGCGCCCGTCGAAGGTGACGGGCGGCGGCGGCGGGGCTGCGGGCGGCGGCGCGGGGCGGGCGCAGCCGGCAAGGCCTAGTCCCGCCAGCAGGCCGAGCCCGGCCAGGTGCGGCCGTTTCCGCCCGATCAATTCGGATCCGCGCATCGGCCGCGCCGCCCTCCCTCGCCCTGGACCAGCATCGGGCGGACCGCGCCCAGCCCGATGTCGGTCCAGCTTTCCCGAGCCAGCGATTCACGACCCTGGCGTGCCCACCGCGGTGTGCACACCCAGGCCGATCGCGGGCTGGCGTGCCGGCGCCGCGGCGCCGGATCGTCCCGGTGCCAGGATAGACCGGCGCGCGCCGTCGCGGGGGTGGCTTCGCTGTCGCGATTTGGTGCCCGCGCCCCCGGCGCCCGCCCCATCTCAGCGCCGCCCCGGTGCCTCGGCCAGCTCGACGATGTAGACGGGCCGCCCCGCCGGGCTGCGCAGCACCGGCAGGGGCAGTGGCTCCAGCACGCCGCGGCCGCGGGTGCGGCCGAGCAGGTCCGGTTGCTGGGCGAGGGCCAGCGCCTGCACGCGGAAGCCATTCGCCTGGATGGTGCGCGGGCCGGAGGCGGGCTGGGCGGCGCTCCAGGCCGCGACCAGCGCCGCCCTCTGCCGCTCCGCTGCCAGGCGCTCCACCGCCGCCGGCCAGGCCGCCAGCACCCGCAGCCGGTAGGGGTCGCCGAGCTCCGGCGTCTGGGAATGGTAGGCCGCCGCCGCCTGCTCCCAGTCCTGCCGCGCCGCGTACAGACGCTTCAGGAAGAGGCCGGCATAGCGGGCATTGGCCATCGGGTCGAAGGCCTCCTCCAGGTCGGCGAAGGCGGTCGGGTGGTGGTGCAGATTCACCTGCAGGCAGCCGACATCCACGACGCTGACCCCACGCGCCAGGAGCGCGGAGGCGGCCGCCACCGCCTCGGCCTTGGTCTCGAAGAAGCGACCCTGGCCCTCGGCGTTGATGGTCCAGGGCCAGGGGCTGACACGCCCCGTCGCCGGGTCGGGCCGGCCGGATTCGACCACCGCGATGGCGCCGAGCAGCCCGGCCGACAGGCCGTGCTCGCGCTCGGCGCGCAGGATGGCCGCCGCGCACATGGCGCGCGGATCCGTGACCGGCGCCGGTCGGGGCGAGGCAGCCCGCTGCGGGCGCTCCTTCGCCGCCGGGGCGGTGACCGGGCCCAAGCAGGCAGGACCCAGGCAGGCCAGGGCGAGCAGGACAGGACGCATGTTCTCTCCGATGGGTGATCGCAGGGGCCGCGGACCCTCGCACGCTACACGAGGTGCGGAGCCATGCTGTCCGGGCGATGCTGCACCGCAAGAAAGCGCTTGCCCAGCGGGGGGCCCGGACCTAGATTGTGCATCGCAGCAACCGGGGCGGTGCCCCGCTGCTGCTTCTTGGACGTTTCCTCCCTAAACTCGGCGGTGCCGCAAGGCACCGCCCTTTTTTTGCCCGGGCTCCGGCGGCCGGGGAACCGGCCCGGGCGTGACCTTCGCGTGAAGCGCCGGCACGATCCCGCCAGTCGGCCCAAGAGCTATACCAGACGCACGAAGTTCCGACCCCGCGGCCTGCGGAGCAGGCCGAGGCCGCGAATGCGGCCCGCGGCAAATGCCGCGAAGCCAAGCCGCGGAGCGGCGCCGGCGCCTGAGGGCAGTTGAGATCGTATCAGCCCAGGCAGGACCAGTCGGCCGTGGCGAGCGCTGCGATCAGCGTCGTCAGGTCGCGCTGCAGCGCCGCCATGCGCGGCAGCCGCTCGATCCGCGCCTCGTCCATGTAGAGGGCGCGCGCGACCTCGATCTGCAGCGCGTGCACTCCTTCCCGCGGCCGCCCGTAATGGCGGGTGACGTAGCCGCCGGCATAGGGGTCGTTGCGCCGCACCCGGTAGCCGAGGCCCTGCAGCACCTCCTCGGCGAAGCGCGTCGCCCGCGGGGCACAGGCGGTGCCATGCGCATCGCCCAGCACGAAATCCGGCGCGCCGGCGGACTGCGCCGGGTGGGTCGGCATGGAATGGCAGTCGATCAGCAGGCAGGCGCCGAACTCGGCGCGCGTCTCGGCGATCAGCGCCGCCAGCGCCGCGTGGTAGGGCTGCCAGAAGCGGCGGATGCGGTCCTCCGCCTCGGCGAAGGTGAGCTTGCGGCGGTAGACCGCCTCCCCGGTCGCCACCACGCGGGCGATGGTGCCGAGGCCGGCGCCGACCCTCGGGCTCGCCGTGTTGACCCAGGAGGGGAGCGGCCCGTCGAACATCCCGGGGTCGAGCTCCCAGGGCTCGCGGTTCACGTCGCAGAAGACGCGCGGGAAGGTGGCCGCCAGCAGCGGCGCGCCATGCACCGGGGCGGCGGCAAAGAGCTCGTCCACGAAGCCGTCCTCCGACCGGCGGAGGGCGAGCGGGTCGAGCCGGGCGGTCGCCACGAACTCCGCCGGGTAGGACCGGCCCGAATGCGGCGAGGCAAAGACGATCGGCGCCAGCTGGCGTTCCGGCCGGGCCAGGAGGTAGGGGCTGTCGGGCCCGGCCGATCCGGGGGCGCTCGGGAAGAGTGGCAGCGGCAGGTCCATGGGAGCGCCGATAGAGCCATATGGCGCGCGCCCTGTCATCTTAGCCTTGGTGTTAGCTTGCCCACGCTTGCCGCCCCCTTCCGCCCCGGCTAGACCGGGGGCCGGCGCCGGGCGCGTAGCTCAGCGGGAGAGCGTCCCCCTGACACGGGGAAGGTCACAGGTTCAATCCCTGTCGCGCCCACCAGCTCCGCGCCCATCGGCCCCGCGCCCCTCTCCGCTTGGTGTGCCTTCAGGCGCGCGCCGGCCGGGCCCCTTCCGGAGCCCCGCCCCCGGCCCGTTCAGCAGGGAATCGCGAAGCGCGGCCAGTCTTGCACGGAGGTGAGGGCGACGATCTTCGCCACCCGCAGCCCGGTCGGCTTCGGCTCCGTCGCCAGCACGAAGCCGGTGATGCTGGTCTGGTCGGCGCAGACCAGGACGCTGCCGAAGCAGCCCGGATGGGCCCCAACCAGCCCCTGGGTGTCCGTAACCGTCCCGCGGGAATCGAACTTGATGTAACCGCCGCCGCTCAGCACGGTGCGGCTGTCATTGCCCGGCAAGGCCATGGCGGTGCGCTCCCCTGCTGCCGGCGCCCGGCAGCGCCGGCCGGGCGGCGCTGAGGGCCGCCCCGGGCCCGAAACTATCATTGCCAGCCCGGACGCCAAGATGCGCGGCCCGCGCGGCGCGCGTGTTGACCCGCCAGTGGCGGCGCGGCATCAGCCCGCGCAAGAAACCAGGGGAACCGTCATGCCGGGCCGCCGCAGCGTCCTTCTCTCCGCGGGCCTGCTCGCCGCGCCCGTCCTTTGCCGCGCCGCCCGCGCCGAGGGCCCGGTGGTGATGCGCCTCTCCCACCAATACCCGCCGAGCCACCACAATGCCCGCGTCATCGCTGCCTTCGCCGAGGACGTCGCCGCGCGCTCGAACGGCCAGGTCACGGTGCAGGTCTTCCCGGCCGAGCAGCTGGCCCGCGCCGGCGAGAACTTCCCGGGCGTCGCGCGCGGCGCCTTCGAGGCGGCGGCGGCGGTGAACTTCCAATGGGGCACGACGCTGCCCGAGATGAACGCCATGACCATCCCCTACCGCTTCACCGCATTGGAGGGGATCCGCAGCTTTCCCGGCAGCGAGGCGGCGCGCCACCTGGAGGCGCTGCTGGCGAAGCGCGCCGTGCGCAACCTGATGTGGCTCTACACCTCCCGCCAGGCGATCTTCACCTCCGGCCGCAAGCCGATCGTCGCAGTCGAGGATTTCCGGGGCCTCAAGGTGCGCGGCCTCAATCCGCTGACCGACCACGCGCTGGCCGCGGCGGGCGCGGCGCCGGTCGCCATGCCGGGACCGGACGTGCCGCAGGCGCTGCAATCCGGCGTGCTGGATGCCGGCCTTACCGACCTCTCCGCCGCCGTCTCCCGCCGCTTCTATGAGATCCAGAAATACGGCACCGTCGCGCCCTATTTCGCCGTGATCAGCCATGTCTACGTGAACCCGCGCTGGTGGGACGGGCTGCCGGCCCCGGCGCGGGCGGCGATCGAGGCCGCGGCGCGCAAGGCCGAGCAGGAGCAGATCGGCGTCACCGAGCGCACCGCGGAGGAGGCGGCGGCCGAACTCCGCCAGAAGGGCATGGTGCTGCACCTGCAGACCGAGCCGGAGGCCG
>DASQVL010000563.1:0-2300 GCA_035640795.1 Crenalkalicoccus sp.
GCAGCCCGCCGCGCCGGCCGCCAGCAGGCCAGGGCTGTCCCACCAGGCGCGTAGCGTCGCGGCCATGGGGCGTCAGCGCGGGGCGCGGCGCCACGCGGCGACGCACCCGTCCCTATGCCGACCCTCCCGCATGGCGCGCCACCCCGGCCGCGATCAGTCGTTGATCACGTAGGGCAGAAGCGCGAGGAAGCGGGCGCGCTTGATGGCGAGCGCCAGCTCCCGCTGCTTCTTCGCGCTGACCGCGGTGATGCGGGACGGCACGATCTTCCCGCGCTCCGACAGGAAGCGGGAGAGCAGGCGGACATCCTTGTAGTCGATCTTCGGCGCGTGCGGCCCGCTGAACGGGCAGGACTTGCGGCGCCGGTAGAAGGGCCGGCGGGCGCCGACGGCAGGGCGGCGCGCGGCGGGGCCGAGATCGGTCGCGTCGGACATGGTGGGCTACTCCTCGCCGCCCGAGGGGGGGATTTCGATCTCGTCGCGCGGGCGGGCGCGGAACTCCTCGCGCTCGTCGGCGCGGTCGCGCCGGCCGGAGGAGAAGCGCCCGGCCGGGCGGGGTCCGCGGAAGCCGCGGTCGCGGTCGCGGTCGTCGCTGCGCTTGGCGAGGATGGCCGACGCGCCCTCCTCGATCGCCTCGACGCGCAGGGTGAGCTCGCGCAGCACGTCCTCGTTCAGGCCGAGCTGGCGCTCGACCTCCTGCATCGCCGCCGGGGGCGCGTCGATGCCGAGGAGCATGTAGTGCGCCTTGCGGTTCTTCTTGATGCGGTAGGCGAGGCCGCGGAGGCCCCAGTATTCCCGCTTGCGCACCTCCCCGCCCTGTTCGGTGAGGGTGGTGGCGGCCTGGTCGGCAATGGCCTCGACCTGCTGCTGCGTCAGCTCGTTGCGTGCGATGAGCACGCATTCGTAGAGTGGCATGCGGTCTCCCTCTGGCTGGCTCAGCCCTGATGCCGGCCGCGGGGTACGGCGCGGCGGAAACGGGCATAGCCGGCGCGCATGCCCATGGGCGCCGGCAGGGAAGCGGGGCGTAAAGCACGGGCGGACGGGCCGGGCAAGGGCCGCTGCGGCCGCCTATCCCCGCCCATCCTCCCAATTTCCGCCCAGGCTCGCCTCCGCATCCTCGAAGGCCGACTGCGCGCCCGGGAAGGGCCCGGCCATAGCCCCCACCCGCTCCCCCGCCGTATCCAGCCGCGCCCAGCCCCGGGCCGCCCAGGCTCGCCTCCCGGCACACCTGCACCCGCGCGTAGCGGCGCAGGAACAGGCCGGGCCCCGCCCGGTCCTCGCGTTCGATGACAAGGGTGCGGAGGTGCATGCGGGGCCTCCCTGGCCGGCGGCAGGATGCCGCTGCCGTTGCCGCTTCGCCTCCGCCACCGGGTCGCGTTGACGCCCTACCGGCTCGCCCGTAGCGTCGCGCAGACCCAAGCGGTGAGGGAACGTCATGGCCAACGCGATCAAGCAGAAATGGCAGGCGGGTGAGGCCGTGGTGAATGGCTGGCTCGCCATCCCCTCCGCCTTCAGCGCGGAGATGTATTCCCAGGCCGGCTGGGACAGCGTGACGGTGGACATGCAGCACGGCGTGCAGGACTACCTCTCCTGCGTCGCCTGCTTCCAGGGCATGCAGAAGGCGCCGGTCGTGCCCATGGTGCGCGTGCCGTGGAACGAGCCCGGCATCATCGGCAAGGTGCTGGATGGCGGCGCCTATGGCGTGATCTGCCCGATGGTGAACACGGCCGAGCAGGCACGCGCCCTGGTCTCCGCCTGCAAGTACCCGCCGGAGGGGACGCGCAGCAACGGCCCGATTCGCGCCGGCATCTATGGGGAGGGCGGGGCCTACCAGGACACTGCCAACCGCGAGATCCTCGTCATCCCGATGATCGAGACGCAGCAGGCGCTCGACAACCTCGAGGCCATCCTCGATGTGCCCGGCATCGACGGCATCTATATCGGGCCCTCCGACCTTGGCCTCTCGCTCGGCATGAAGCCGAAGCTGGATCGGGAGGAGCCGGAGATCCTGAAGATCTACGAGCGGCTGGTGCGCGAGACCACGAAGCGCAACATCGCGCCCGGGCTGCACAACGGTACCGCCGCCTACGCCAGGCGCATGATCGGCATGGGCTTCAAGCTGGTGACCATCGCCAATGATGTCGGGCTGATGATGCTGGCGGCGCGCGCCGCGGTGAAGGAGGCGCGCGGGGGCTGAGGTGCAGCGGCGGCGGCTCCTGTCGCCGCCGCCGCCGCCAGCCCGCTCAGCGCATCGCCTTGGTCAGCTTCGCGGCGATCTCGTAGAACTCCTCCGGCGCATAGTC
>DASQVL010000564.1:0-3424 GCA_035640795.1 Crenalkalicoccus sp.
CCCGGCCGCCGTCGCCGCGGTGGCGGCGGCGGAGGCCGAGATCCTCGCCGATATGAACGCCAACCATGCCGATGCGGTGCAGGCCATCGCCCGCTTCCTGCTGGGCGGCGGGGAGGGCGCGTGGCGCCTCGCCGCCCTGGACGTGGACGGCGCCGACCTGGCGGCGGGGGAGGAGGTGCGCCGCCTCGCCTTCGCCGCGCCGGTCGCCGATGCGGACGGGGTGCGGGCCGAGCTGGCCCGTGCGGCACGGGAGGCACGCACACGCATCGGTTGAGCCTCGGGTTGGCGCCTCCCGCCGGGCACGATACGTTGCGTTGACCATGATTACCGCCCGCCTTAATTGCGCCGCATCCCGCACCCAAACGCTCCGCTCGCGTTTCCGGAATGCCCGGTTTCCGAAATGCCCGGCCCCGTCGGGTCGGCGCCAAGGCCTGTCCCCGAGGAGGTCGTCCATCCATGCCCGCGCCCAGCACCGCCCTCTCCGGCACCGGTGTCGCCTCCGCGAGCGCCGTCCACGCCAACCTGACCGCCGCCGGCCTGGTCGAGCATGCGCTGCGCCGCGGCGAGGGCCGGCTCGCCGCCGACGGTGCCTTCATCGCGGTGACCGGCGTGCACACCGGCCGCTCCGTGCAGGACAAGTTCGTGGTGGACGACCCGGAGGTGCACGGGGCGATCTGGTGGGGCCGCATCAACCAGCCGATGGCGCCCGAGAAGTTCCGCGGCCTCTCGGCCAAGGTGCGCGCCTGGCTCGGCGCCCGGCCGGTGCTGTTCACCCAGGACCTCTACGCCGGCGCCGATCCGGCGCACCGCATCCGCGTCCGCCTCGTCACCACCAATGCCTGGCACGCCCTCTTCGCCCGCAACATGTTCATCCGCCCGCCACGGGCCGAGCTCGAGGGCTTCGAGCCGGATTACGTCATCCTGCACGCGCCGGAATACGAGGCCGACCCGGCCGCCGATGGCTGCCGCAGCGGGACCTGCATCGCGCTCTCCTTCGCCGAGAAGACCATCCTGATCT
Organism: Crenalkalicoccus sp.; assembly: GCA_035640795.1. Lineage (GTDB taxonomy): Bacteria > Pseudomonadota > Alphaproteobacteria > Acetobacterales > Acetobacteraceae > DASQVL01. The sequence continues at coordinate 1,019 of DASQVL010000564.1, forward strand.
GCGGCACCAGCTACGCCGGCGAGATCAAGAAGAGCATCTTCGCCGTGATGAACTGGCTGCTGCCGGAGCGCGGCGTGCTGCCCATGCATTGCAGCGCCAATGTCGGCCGCAGCGGCGACACGGCGCTGTTCTTCGGCCTCTCCGGCACCGGGAAGACGACGCTCTCCTCCGACCCGGACCGCAGCCTCATCGGCGATGACGAGCATGGCTGGTCGGACCACGGCGTGTTCAACTTCGAGGGCGGCTGCTACGCCAAGGTGATCCGCCTGGACCGCGAGGCCGAGCCGCAGATCTGGGCCGCCTCCCACCGCTTCGGCACGGTGCTGGAGAACGTCATCGCTGACGAGCATGGCGGGCTCGACCTCGATGACGGGCGGCTGACCGAGAATACGCGCTCCTGCTACCCGCTGGAGTTCATCCCGAACACCGTCGCCGGCGGCCGCGCCGGCCTGCCGCGCAACGTGGTCATGCTGACGGCGGATGCCTTCGGCGTGCTGCCGCCGATCGCAAGGCTTTCCCCGGCACAGGCGATGTACCACTTCCTCTCCGGCTACACGGCGCGCGTCGCCGGCACCGAGAAGGGGCTGGGCAAGGAGCCGCAGGCGACCTTCTCCGCCTGTTTCGGCGCGCCCTTCCTGCCGCGCCACCCGGAGGTCTATGGCCGGATGCTCGCCGAGCGCATCGCCCGCGACGGCGCCGATTGCTGGCTGGTCAACACCGGCTGGACCGGCGGCGGCTACGGCACGGGCAGCCGCATCTCCATCCACCACACGCGGCTGCTTCTGCGCGCGGCGCTGGACGGCAGCCTCGCGCGCGTGGAATTCGCGCCCGATCCCTTCTTCGGCCTGATGATCCCGAAGGCGGTGCCGCACCTGCCGGCGGAGGCGCTGAACCCGCGCGCCGGTTGGGCCGACACGGCCGCCTATGACCGCACGGCGCGCGAGCTGGTCGCGCGCTTCGAGGCGAATTTCGAGAGCTTCGCCGGTGCGGTGGACGAAAGCGTGAAAGCCGCGGCGATCCGGGCCGCCGCCTGATGGCGGAGGCGGCGCCGGAGGGCGCCGCGATCAGCGTCTGCGACGCGGCGGGTGCGCCGGCGCTCGCCTCGCTCCAGGCGGCCTGCTTCGCGCCGCATCCGGGCTGGGGGGCGGATGCCATCGCGCTGATGCTCGCCCAGCCCGGCGGCTTCGCGCTCTGCGTGCCGGGCCAGGGTTTCGTGCTCGCCCGTGCCGTGGGCGGGGAGGCGGAGATCCTGAGCGTCGGCGTGGTTCCGGCGGCGCGCCGCCAGGGCCTCGGCGGCCGGCTGCTGGCGGCGGCGATGTTCGGCGCCGCCGCGCGCGGGGCGGCCGCCATGTTCCTCGAGGTCGGCGCGGCGAATGTGGCGGCGCTCGCCCTGTACCGCGCGGCGGGCTTCGTCGTGGTCGGAAGGCGCCGCGACTACTATGGTGGCGGGGCCGACGCGCTGGTCATGCGCCGCGACCTCACGCCGTGCTGAACGGCCGGTCATTTCCCCCATTGCAGGACGGCGCGGCTGGCCCAAATGGCGGAGGGGCCGCCCTAGGGTGACGAGGCGGGTGGCGAGGCGCCGGGACGCCGGCGCCGTTTTCGGTTGCGGGGACAAATAGGAACGTGAACATCCAGGCGCCGGCCTCCCGGCTGAACGACAAGACGAGCGAGTTGCCGCGCCCGACGCGCGAGCAGGCGGAGGAGGCGGTGCGCACCCTGCTGCGCTGGGCCGGCGACGACCCGAACCGCGAGGGGCTGGCGGAAACGCCGGCCCGCGTCGCCCGCTCCTACGAGGAATTCTTCTCCGGCTATGCCGAGGACCCGCTGGAGTTCCTCGCCCGCTCCTTCGAGGAGACGGACGGCTATGACGAGATGGTGGTGCTCCGCGACATCCGGCTGGAGAGCCATTGCGAGCACCACATGGTGCCGATCATCGGCCGCGCGCATATCGGCTACCTGCCGGCGGGCCGCGTCGTCGGCATCAGCAAGCTCGCCCGGGTGGTCGAGGTCTATGCGAAGCGGCTGCAGATCCAGGAGAAGCTGACCGCGCAGATCGCCAACACGATCAACGAGGTGCTGAAGCCGCAGGGCGTCGCCGTGGTGCTGGAGGCGTCGCACCAGTGCATGACGACGCGCGGCGTGCACAAGCCCGGAGTCGCCATGGTGACCAGCCGCATGCTTGGCGCCTTCCGCGACGACCCGACGACCCGGCGGGAATTCCTCGCCATGATCCGCGGCCCGGCGGTGGACGAGGCCTGAGACCGCCCTGCACAAATCCTGATTTGCAGCCTGCGGAGCAGGAAGAGCGGCAGCCGCGGCAAAGGCCGCCTGGCCAAGTGCCGCACGGGCAAGCGGCCGGAGGCCGCGCCGGCGCTTGAGGCATGAAGTGCCTCAGCACCTCAT
>DASQVL010000565.1:0-4042 GCA_035640795.1 Crenalkalicoccus sp.
CGCCCGCCGGGCGGCGAGGCGGAGACGCTGGCGGCCCTGCCCGTCCCGGCCATCCGCGCCGCCATCGGGCGGCAGCTCCGGCAGGACGGGCTGCTGGTGACCGCCGCCGGCGCAATCACGCCGGACCAGCTGGCCGAGGCGGTGGGGCGGCTGTTCGAGGACCTGCCCGCCGGGACGCCGCCCGAGGCGCCGCCCCTGCCGCCCTTCCATGCCTTCGGCCAGGAGGTGGTGCCGGTGGCCGCACCCCAATCCGCCGCGGTGTTCGGCCAGGCCGGCCTGCCCGTGGCTGATCCGGACTGGGAGGCGGCGCAGGTGCTGCTGCGCATCCTGGCCGGCGGCGGCTTCGCCTCCCGCCTCATGCAGTCGGTGCGGGAGAAGCGGGGCCTCGCCTATGGCATCGGCGCGGGGCTGGAGGCTGCCTTCCGGCAAGGGGTGATCATCGGACAGGTGGCGACGGAGAATGCGCGCGTCGCCGAGACGCTGGCGGTGACGCGCGAGGAATGGGCGCGCATGGCGGCGGGCGGCCCGACCGAGACGGAGATGGCCGATGCGGTGGCCTATCTGAACGGCTCGATGCCGCTGCAATTCAGCGACACGCGGCGGATCGCGGACGGGCTGCTGGCGATCCGGCAGAACGATCGGCCGATCGACTGGCTGGCCGGGCGGCCGGCCCGCTTGGCCGCGCTGGGGCGGGACCGCGTAGCCGCCGCGGCCGCGCGGGTGCTGAAGCCTGAGCAGCTTTCGGTCGTGGTGGCGGGGCAACCGGTCGGGCTTTAGGGGTCGTCGCGTCGGTGGCCCTTGGGGGAGGAAGGGAACTTCCTCCCCCAAACTCCCTCCATCCTTTTTCTCATCCTTTCTCCTCGGCGCTTGCCCGGTCCGACTGGAAGACTCCCGGCCGACCCCGTCGCCGCGGCGTCCGCCTTCTGGTAGGTGGTCGCCCGCATCCCGCGGGACGGAGCGCATGGTGGACGAGCTTGCAGCGGCCTTCACACGGATCACCGATCTCGCCCGCACGCAGCGCGCCGATGGCAGCGCGCCCGATACCATCCGCCCGCTCTTCGCCGCCGATCCCGCGCGCTTCGACCGCTTCGCCCACCGCGCCGACGGGCTGCTGCTCGACCTCTCCAAGACCGCGCTGACGGATGAGGTGCTGGCCGCGCTGCTCGACCTCGCCCGCGCCGCGCGGCTCGAAGGCAAGCGCGCCGCCATGGCCGCCGGCGAGCCGGTCAACGCGACGGAGCGCCGCGCCGTCCTCCACATGGCGCTCCGCGCCCCGCCCGAGGCCGGCTTCCGCGCCGGGGCAGAGGACGCGGCGGCGGAGGTCGCGGCGACGCTCGGCCGCATGCGCGAATTCACCCGGGCGGTGCAGGACGGCACCGCCGCCGCCGCCGATGGCGGCCGCTTCACCGAGGTGCTGAACATCGGCATCGGCGGCTCCGATCTCGGCCCCGCCATGGCGGCGCGCGCCCTCTGGACCCCGGCCGCGCCGCTCCGCCCGCACTACCTGGCCAATGTGGACGGCCACGCCTTCGCCGAGGTGACCGCCCGGCTCGACCCGCGGCGCACACTGGTCCTCGTCGCCTCCAAGACCTTCACCACGCAGGAGACGATGACCAACGCCGCCCTCGCCCGCGCCTGGGTGGCCGGGGCGGTGGGCGAGACGGGCGTGGCGGCGCATTTCGCCGCCCTCTCCACCAACCTGAAGGCCACCGCCGCCTTCGGCATCCCGGCGGAGCGCGTCTTCCCCTTCCGCGACTGGGTCGGGGGCCGCTTCTCCATGTGGTCGGCGATCGGCCTCTCCCTCGCCCTCGCCCTCGGCTGGGACGCCTTCGCACGCCTGCTCGCCGGCGCGCGCGCCATGGACGAGCATTTCCTGTCGGCGCCGCTCGAGCACAACCTGCCCGTGCTGCTCGCCATCGCCGAGATCTGGCACGTGAACGGCCTCGGCTACCCGACGCGGGCGGTGCTGCCCTATGACGAGCGCCTGGCCCGCCTGCCCGCCCATCTCCAGCAGCTGGAGATGGAGTCGCTCGGCAAGCGCGTGACCCTCGCCGGCCGGCCGGTCGGCCGCGCGACCGGCCCGGTGGTGTTCGGCGAGCCGGGCACCAACGCCCAGCACAGCTTCATGCAGCTGATCCACCAGGGCACCACGCCGGTGCCCTGCGACATCATCCTGGTGGCGCGGCCCGACCACCCCTTCGCCGACAGCCACCGCAAGCTGCTGGCGAACGGCCTCGCCCAGGCGGAGGCGCTGCTGCGCGGCAAGGACGCGGCGGCGGTGCAGGCGGAGATGGCGGCAGCGGGCGCCGACCCCGCCGGGATCGCCCGCCTCACCCCGCACCGCGTCTTCCCCGGCGACCGGCCGAGCACGACCCTCCTGCTGCCGCGCCTCGATCCCTTCACCCTCGGCCAGCTGGTGGCGCTCTACGAGCATAAGGTGTTCAGCCTCGGCGCGCTCTGGGACATCAACGCCTTCGACCAGTGGGGGGTGGAGCTCGGCAAGCAGCTCGCCGGACCCATCCTGGCCGAGCTGGAGGCGGGGGCGCCAATTGCGGGGGCGCATGACGCCTCGACCGCGGGCCTGCTCCGCACTATCTGTTCCGCATGGACCAGCGAGGAAGGCCGATGATGGCCCCGATCCTGCCGCCGATCCCGCTCGGCCGCGACCCGCGGCCCCCGCGCGGCGCTGCCTGACGCGTCCGCGATGCGCGGCGGCCGCCCCGCGGCGGGGCGGCCGCCTCTGGCCATGGTCCCGGACTCGCCGCTGCAGGTGGGGCTGGTCGGCACCGTCTGGCTGCTCGCCGTCCTGGCCTGGGCGCGCGCCGCCGGGCTCAGCCTGCGCGACGAGGTCGCACCCGTCGGCGCCGCCTTCAGCCTGCTCCTCGCCCTCGTCCTCTACCTCTCGAAGGAGCGCAGCGAGCGCCGGCGCAAGACGCTCGAGGCCTGCGAGACGCAATTCCTCGACGCCGACCTGCGCGACGCCGTCTATGCGCTCCGCCTGAAGGTGGCGCAGGGCGAGTACAGCGAGGGCGTGGCGCCGGACGGCGAGTCCGACATCTCGCGCACCACCCTCGTGCTGAACTACTGCGAGACCTGCTGCGCCGGCGCCGCGCACGGCCTCTACGACGCCGGGCTGATGCGGGAATTCCTCGGCCCGCTGGCCACCTTCATGATCGGGAGCTTCCTCGTCGCGCCGCGCGGCGGCGAGCTGCCGACGCGGCTCTTCCTCGCCACCGCGCCGGTGCCGGCCGAGGTGCCGGAGGAGGCTTCCGTGCCCTTCGCCAATCTGCGCGCCCTGTTCCCCGAGGTGTTCGCCGCGGCGGCGGCGCGCCACTCGCCCTACCTGCCGGCGCCGCGCCTCCGCTGATGCCGATCCGCCTGCTGCCCGAGACCACCGCCAACCGCATCGCCGCCGGCGAGGTGGTGGAGCGCCCGGCCGCGGCGGTGAAGGAGCTGGTGGAGAACGCGCTGGATGCCGGCGCCACCCGCATCGCGGTGGCGCTGGAGGCGGGCGGCATCGGCCGCATCCTGGTGGAGGATGACGGAAGCGGCATGGGGCAAGAGGACCTGGCGCTCGCCGTGGAGCGCCACGCCACCTCCAAGCTGCCCGAGGAAGCCGCGCTGTTCCGCATCGCGACCCTCGGCTTCCGGGGGGAGGCGCTGCCCTCCATCGGCGCGGTGGCGCGGCTTTCCATCACCTCCCGCCCGCGGGGCGGGGATGCGCACGCCATCACCGTGGAGGCGGGGCGCAAGGGCCCGGTCATGCCGGCCTCCGGCGCGCCGGGCACGCGGGTCGAGGTCACCGACCTCTTCGCCGCCGTGCCGGCCCGCCGGAAATTCCTGCGCACGCCGCGCCACGAGGCCGAGCAGGCGGTGGAGGCGGTGCGCCGCCTCGCCCTCGCCTGGCCGGAGGTCGGCTTCCGCGTTGCCGTCGAGGGGCGGGAGGCGCTCTCGGTCGCCCCCGCCGACCGGGCGGGGCGGGTGCGCGACCTGCTCGGCCCGGACTTCGCCGCGGCCGCCCTGCCGGTCGCGGCGGAGGCCG
>DASQVL010000566.1:0-2891 GCA_035640795.1 Crenalkalicoccus sp.
TCCTTGTCGAGGAATTCGGTCAGGTCGCGCTTCAGCTTCTCGGTGTCCACGCCGCAGGCGCGCAGCACTGTCGCGGCCTCCTGGTCGTCGGTCAGTGCCAGCAGCAGGTGCTCCAGCGTCGCGTATTCATGCCGGCGCTCATTGGCGAGGCCGAGAGCGCGGTGGAGCGTCTGCTCGAGATTGCGTGACAGCATCGTGTTTGACGCTCCTGTCTCTACGCCGTTGCGCCTAGCGTGCGGCGCGGGCGGCGGTTCCGCCATGCAACCATCTGGGAGTCAGGCGGCGATAAACGATACCCCCCGGACGGGCGGGTTGTGCAAGCGGCATGCCGCGGCCGGGGCGGCATGGCGGCCCGCCGGGCGCTCAGCGCCACCCCCCGGGCCAGCCTCGCGCTATTCCTTTTCGATCGTGCACTGGAGCGGATGCTGGTTCTGCCGGGCCAGGTCCATCACCTGGGTCACCTTCGTCTCGGCGACCTCGTAGGTGTAGACGCCGCAGACGCCGACGCCACGCCGGTGCACGTGCAGCATGATGCGCGTCGCCTCCTCCCGGCTCTTCTGGAAGAAGCGTTCCAGCACGTGTACGACGAACTCCATCGGCGTGTAGTCGTCGTTCAGCATCAGCACCTTGTACATGGACGGCTTCTTGGTGCGCGGCCGCGTTTTGACGACGACGCCGGTGCCCGGGCCCTGATCGCCCGCCCCGTTGCCCCCGTTCGGCCGCTTGTCTTGGTCGCTCATGCGCATCCTGGTCGAAAGCCGCCGTTTGCCGCCCCTGGCGCGGAATGCCGCCTCCGGGACCGGGGCGCGACCGCACCGCAACCGGCATGGCCCGCCTCGGGGGGAATAGGATATCGGACCACGCGGGCATCCGTGAAGCGCCAGCACGGCTCCGCCGATATGGGCCGCCGGAGCCGGCAATGCAAAGGGCCCGGGACCGCCCGCCTCCGCCATCGCGGAAGGCCGGCGGTCTCCGGGCCCCGAGCGTCGCGGCCGCGTGCGGCCGCCGGTCAGGCCGCGACCGGGCGGGCCATCTTCTCCATCGCCACGTGCACGCGGGCGGAGAGCGGGGCGAAGGACTGCTCGGCGACCTTCAGCGCCGTCTCCTGCAGCTTGGCGCTCTCGCTCAGCGTGCGCTCGAAGGCGGTGCGGGTGAAGTTGGCCTGGATCTCCGTGGCCTCCTTCAGGCTCTTCACGCCGGCGAGCGCGCGCGCGTTCTGCAGCGCGTGGTCGGTGAGGCCCTGCACCATCGCCAGGGTCTGGCGGCCGAGATCCTGCACGCCGGCCACATAGGCCTGGGTCGCGCGGGTCATTGCCTCGAGGTTGCCCCGGCCGAACTCGGCCGCCTCTTCCGCCGCCTTGAACACGCTCTCGGCCGCCTTGTTCGCCTGGTCCATCGTCTTCTCCATCGCCGCGCGGGTCTGCGCCGTCTGTTCCTCGACCAGCCGGCGCGCCTGCGTGGCCCCGGCGTTCACCTGCTCGTTCACCAGCTTCTTGACTTCGGCCACCTTGGGTTCCTTGGTCTCGCCCACCGGAATCTTGGTCTCGCCAACCGGGATCTTGGGCTCGCCAACCGCCATTACGTCGCTCCTTTCCATCGGGCCGTCCGTGGGTACGGGAGCCGCGCTACCCGGCCCGGGTGCAGCGCCGCTTTGCTGCGTTGCAGCATGACCCGCATAGAGCACCGTGGTGACAAGCCTGCAAGCAGTTTTGTGCAGCGCACAATAGAAAGATCGAGGCCGCAATGATGAGGGGTGGCCGGGCTCCGTGAGGCTGGCTCTCAGGAACGCCTGGCAACCGTCTGTAGCAAAACGCGAGTTCTCCATCGGTTCTGGTAGACAATGAGCCATCGCACCCCCTAGCCTGCCGGGGATTCGTGCCCTGCCGGGGGAAGCCGGGCATGCATCGGGGGGTCTCATGGTCGGCACCGGCGCCCTGGCGCGTCTGACGGGGGGGGGTTTCGCGGCCCTGTTGTTCGTCGCGTTTCTGGCGGCCGCGCCGCCCGCCGCCGCGCAGATCGGCAGCGAGCGCTACGCCGCCATCGTCATCGAGGCCGGGACCGGCCGGGTGTTGACGGCCGCGAGCCCGGACGAGCCGCGCTACCCCGCCTCGCTGACCAAGATGATGACGCTCTACCTGGTCTTCGAGGCGATCCGCGATGGCCGGCTCGAGCTCGACACGCGGGTCCCGGTCTCGGAGAACGCGGCCGCCATGCCGCCTTCCCGCCTCGGCCTGCAGCCGGGCATGATGCTGCGGGTGGAGGAGGCGGTGCTCGCCATCGTCACCAAGTCTGCCAACGACGCCGCCGCCGCGCTCGGCGAACTGCTCGGCGGCGGCAGCGAGCAGCGCTTCGCGCAGATCATGACGCTGCGCGCGCGGGCCCTCGGCATGTCGCACACCACCTTCCGCAACGCCTCGGGCCTGCCGGACCCGGACCAGGTGACGACGGCGCGCGACATGGCGCTGCTCGGCTGCCGGCTGCTCGCCGACTTCCCGCGGCAGTACACCTACTTCTCGACGCCGAGCTTCACCTTTCGCGGCCACACGCTGTGGAACCACAACCGGCTGCTGCAGGACTACGAGGGCGCGGACGGCATCAAGACCGGCTACGTGAACGACAGCGGCTTCAACCTGGTGGCCAGCGCGGAGCGCGACGGTGTCCGGCTGGTCGCCGCCGTCTTCGGCGGCAGCTCCGGGCGGGAGCGCGACCGGCACATGATGGCGCTGCTCGACCAGGGCTTCGCGGAGATGGGGGTTGCGCCGCGCGAGGTGCTGATGGCGCGCGGCCCGCTCTCCGGCCTGCTGGCGAGCGCGCGGGCGGCAACGCTGCGCCATGGCGCGCTGGCGCATCGCGCCGGGGCGCGGCGCGTCGCCGTGGTGGAGAGGCGGCCA
>DASQVL010000567.1:0-14411 GCA_035640795.1 Crenalkalicoccus sp.
GCGCAACTGAACGCGAGCCTCCATGGCGAAGAGCTCGCCTGCCAGGTGCGTGCCGCCGCCATAACCGGAATGACCGAAGGTCAGGCCGCCCGGATCCGCCTTGGCGCGCGCGACGAGCTGGGCGACCGAGCCGATGGGCAGCGCCGGGTTCACCACCAGGATGATCGGGTAATAGGCGACCAGGGTGACCGGCGCAAAATCCGCCGCGATGTCGTAGCTCAGCGCCTGCTGCAAACTCGGCAGGACCGAATGGTGGATCACCGAGAACAGCAGCGTGTAGCCGTCGGCTGGGGCGCGCAGCACAGCCTCTGCAGCGACGACGCCGTTCGCGCCGCTGCGGTTGTCGACGATCACCGGCTGGCCGAGCAGTTCGGCCAGGCGCTGGACAACGATGCGGGCCGTCTGGTCGATCGGACCGCCGGGCGCGAACGGCACGACGAGGCGGAGCGGCCTGGACGGGAAGGCCGGATCGGCATGGGCCGGCACGGCGGCACCCGCGAGCAGCCCGGCGGACGTACCGAGGATGCGGCGACGGCCGATGGTCGTGTGCATGGAACCCTCCCGCTTGTGGTTGCCTGGCCGCTGCCAATGCGTCGCCGATCCAGGTGTCTTGCCGCCGATCGGGGTGACGATCGTCACGGGACGCATCCGGACCGCCGGCGTCGGATGTCTCCCTCCATGCCGCGACGGCCCCAGCTCCAAGCCGCCGCGCCAAGGATGGGCCGCAGGACCGCAGCCTGCTCAGAGATGGATGCCGGCCGCCCGAATCACCTCCGCCCATCTCGCGGTGTGCTTGCGAATCATCGCCGCTATCTCCTCCGCGCTGCGCGGCTGCGCCAGGACGAAGCCCTGGGCGTCCAGCAGCCGGGTGAAGTCGGGATCGCCCATGGCTCTCCGTGTCGCGGCATTGAGGCGCCGGACGATTTCGGGCGACACACCACCCGGAGCATAGAGCACCATCTGACTGGTCGCGGCGTAGCCGGGCAACCCTGCCTCGGCGAGTGTCGGCACCTCGGCCAGGACCGGCACCCGCCGGGGCGAGGACATCGCGACTGCCCGGACACGGCCGGACTGCAGCTCCGGCAGCGCCAGCGGGATGGTGCAGAACATCATGGCCACGCGCCCGGCCGCGACGTCGAGCAGCGCTGGCGGATTGCCGGGATAGGGGATGTGGAGGATCTCGATGCCGGCCATGCGGGCGAGCAGCTCGCCGCTGAGGTGGCCAACGCCGCCAATGCCGAAGGAGGCATAGGTCAGCTCCCCCGAGCGGGCCTTGGCATGAGCAATCAGATCCTGGAGGGACTGCACCGGCAAGCGGCTGTTGACAACCAGCACATAGGGGACGTCGGCGAGCTTCAGAATGGGAACCAGATCGCGGTCCGGGTCATAGGGCAGCGAGGCCATGAGATAGCGGTTCAGCTCCACGCTGTCGCCGCCCGAGAGCAGCGTGTAGCCATCCGGCGCCGAGCGGGCGACATAGGTGGTCCCGATCACCGTGGTGCCGCCGGGGCGGTTCTCCACCACAACGGGCTTGCCGAGCTCCTTGCCCAGCGCCTGTGCGACAGCGCGGCTCAGCAGATCGACGCTGCCGCCGGCGATGAAGGGGACGACCAGGCGGATCGGCCGGTTCGGATAGTCGCCCTCGGCGGCCGAAACGGGGCGGGTAGCGGCCAAGGTGGCGAGCGCCGGCAGCAGACCGAATGCCGCTCGACGGGGAGCTGGCATCGACGTCGCCTCAGTAGGGCCGGCTGCCCTGGATTTGTGTCCGATGCATCAGGCGCCGCAGGCTCGGGTCGAAGGGATCGCGCCGGTGCATGACGCAGCGGTTGTCCCAGATCACCACGTCGCCGGCCTTCCACTGCTGCACCCACGTGAACACGGGCTGCGTGGCCAAGGCCCAGAGCTCGTCCAGCAGGCCTTGGCTCTCCTCCTGGGGCAGGCCCATGATGTGCGCATTGCGCCGGCGTCCGAGGAACAGCGACTTCCGTCCCGTCTCCGGGTGGGTGCGGACCAGCGGGTGCACTGCGCCGGGCAGTTCCTCCGGCGAGTAGCTCTCGGCATAGCCGGCGCGCAGCTCGCCGGCGCTGTTGCGCGTGGCGTCATGCTTGCAGGAGAGGCCGGCGATCCGCCCGCGCATCGTCGCAGGCAGCGCCGCCAGCGCGGCCTCCATGTCGCAGAACCAGGTGTTGCCATGTCCTTCGGGCACCTCGATGCCGTAGAGCACGCTCGCGGCGGGCGGCACCTCATTGTAGGACATGTCGGTGTGCCACTCGGCCTCGCCGGCGCCGAGGCCGCCGATCGGCTCTCCGTCCACGACGATATTGGAAATGACGGTCACCTCCGGCCGGCTCGGCTGGTGCGGCCGGCCGGTGCGGGTGATCGGCGCCTTGTCCAGCGGGCCGAAGCGGCGGCTGAAATCGGCCAGCGCGTCGTCGTCAATCCGCTGGCCGCGGAGGCGCAGCACCTTGTGGGCCAGCCAGGCCTGCTTGATGGCGGCGAAGGTGGTGTCGTCCAGTTGCGACAGATCGGCGCCGCGGATCTCGGCGCCAAGCGGTGCCTCGAAGGGCACCACCTCGGTCAGGCGCTCGGCCAGGCTGGCCATGGCAGTCCCCCCTTTTTTGAGGAGCCTAACACCGGATGGTCAGCCTTCAAGCCGGCATCGTGCACCGGCGTGACCACGGCCGAGTCCACCGAAGCCTTCGCTGCCCACCTGACGCACTCCCGGGCCGCGGTGCACGGCACGCCTGCGCCACGGCCGCGACACTGTGGTGGCGGTGTCGCGCGCCGTGTTCGCTGTCGTCCGGCGTCAGATCGACCGATTGGGGAGGATCTCTCAGCCACAGCTGAACGGCGGCAAGCAGTTCGCCTCCGCGCAACAGGCCTATTCCCGCCAGGGATGCGCCGCCCAGAGCCGTTCGTAGTGCGCCTTCATCGCCGCCAATTCGCTCCGGTACTCGTCGGGGCCAAGGATGCGGAGCGGCAGGGCGAGCTGGGCCGCCACCTCCTGCCATTCGGGGTCCATTGCCGCCTGCCGGGCCGCCTGCACGATGCGGTCCAGAGCCGGGCGGGGCAGGCCCGCGGGGGCCGCGAGGCCGCGCATGGAGCCCTCGACGATGTCGAAGCCCTGTTCGCGGAATGTCGGCACCTCCGCCATCACCGGCCAGCGCACCGTCCCCATCTGGCCGATCGGACGGAACATCCCCTGGCGGAAATCTCCGATCGCCTCGCCCATATTGGCCACCGCCAGCTCGATCTGCCGCGACAGCGTCGCGGTGCGCACCGGGGCGCCGCCGGCGAAGGGCACATGCAGGAAGCTCGTCCCCGTCGCCCGCTCGAGCGCGAGCACGGCGAGGTGGTCGTCCGATCCGATCCCTGAGGTTCCATAGCTGATCTGGCCGGGCCGGCGCCGCGCCTCCGCCACCAGGTCTGCGACCGTGCGGATCGGGCTGTCGGGCAGGACCCAGATGGCGCCGGGATCATCGACGACGTTCAGCACCGGCGCGAAGTCGTCAAGCCGGAAGCGCGCCGCCGGCCGCTCGATCGGGATGGTGACGATGTTCGGGGTGTTGATGAAGCCGATGGTATAGCCGTCGGGCCGCGCACGGGCGAGCTCGGCGAAGCCGATCTCCCCGGAGGCGCCAGGCCGGTTCACGATCACGATGGGCTGGCCGAGATACCTCTCCATGATCCGGGCGAGAGGCCGTGCCGCGACATCCGTGCCGCCGCCAGCCGGGAAGGCGAGGATCATGGTGAGCGGCCTGTCGGGAAAGCCCTGCGCGAGGGCGGGGCGGATGAGGGGCAAGGTCCCGAGCCCGGCCAGGAGATCGCGTCGCTGCATCGTGGTTCCTTCCGATGGGCGCCTGAAGGCGCGCTGTCCTTGAGGGGGATCGGACCATGTTGGGCACGGCATGGCGAGGGGGATCGGATCCTGGTGGGCACGGCATGGCAGCGGGCCTTCGGGATGCGGTGGCGGCGGGCGGCGTGGTGCTTGAATGGCATGCCCGGAAGCGCAACGGCCTGGCGCTGGAGAACCTATGCGGCCCGAACCCCGCCACCTCCCTGCACCAAAGCTGCCTTGAACAGCACCTCGCGGTCGCGGGCGAAGCTGGCGAGCAGCGGCAGGGAGGCGGCGCCGACCGCGCGCGCGTCCCGACCGATCGATCCTTCCACCACCTCGAAGGCCGAGAGCCCCTGGCGGTCGAGCGCGGCGAGCCGTTCCGCCACGCGCGCGACGAGCCGGGCGCGGACGTCCCGGGGGACGGCGCCCTCCATGACGACCGCCTCGAAGTCGATCACCGCGTTCGCCGCGACGACCGCCTGGGCGAGACTCGCGGCGGCCTCGTCGAGCCAGGCCTCGAGCGGCGCGCCGAAGCCGCGCCAGTCGTCGGGCGAGAGCCAGATCGCCGAGGCGTCCAGGCCGGCGGCCACCAACCGACGCTCCAGCGCGTAGAGCGAGGCCGTGCGGAGCAGCTGCTGCGGCGCACTGGCGCCACGCGGCGGCAGCACCGGCATCGATCCGATCGCCCCCGCATTGCCCGTGCGTCCGGGGAAGAGCTGGCCGTCCAGGACCAGGCCGCCGCCGATGAAGGCGCCAAGGTAGACGTACAGGAAGTCGCGTCGGCACCGGCCCTCCTGCCCGAAGGAGAGTTCCGCCGCGCAGGCGGCGGTCGCGTCGTTGAACACGTAGACGGGCAGCGGCGCCACACGCGCGGCGAGCGCCTGCCTGACGTCGATCCGCCGCCAGGCCTCGAGCGCACCGGCCGGGATGCCCAGCTCCTCCTCCCAGCTCCAGAGGTCAAAGGGCATGGCGACCCCGAGGCCGGCCAACCGCCCACGGTCGAGCGGCGCGAGGACCTCGGCGACCGCCTCCAGCGCCTCCAGGGCAAAGGCCATCACCCTCGCCGCGTCCGGGATGGGGTAGGTGCTGCGCCGCCGGCGGCGGAGGCCGGCGGCGAAGTCCATCAGCACCACCTCCGCACTGCGCCGGCCGATGGCGAGGCCCAGCGAGAAGGCGCCGTCCGGGTTCAGCGCGTAGGGGACCGCCGGCTGGCCGACGCGGCCGCGCCGCGGCTCGCCGGGCAGGACGAGCCGCTCGCGCTCCAGGCGGTTGACGATGGTCGTCGTGGTCTGCGGGGAGAGCCCGGTGAGCCGCGCGATCTCGATCTTCGAGAGCCGTCCATGGCGACGCAGCAGGGAGAGCACCAGCCGCTCGTTGTAGAGCCGCACGCCGGCCTGGCTGGTGCCGCGGCTGAGCGTCGACGCCGTCGGCGCGCCAGGGTCGGCCGGGATGGTGTCGCGACCCTGGTCCATGGTTCCGCTGCCCGCGCCCGCCGGGGACTGCGCCGGATGCCACCCTATCGGCCCGCGGCAGGCCGGACAAGGATTAATCCATCCGGCGGATTTAATTATTGACCCCGGCCGAAGCCCGGTGCTTCATCGCCGCTGAAGTCGGCAGGACAAGCCGGTGCGGCGGAGACCCGCCCCAGGAAGGAAGCGCGCCATGCCCCTCGCCACCGCGAGCCTGCCGTGCGCCTGTCGCCCCGGCCTGCGCGCCGCGGCGCCCGCATGCCCTCACCGCTCCCGACCTGCCGCGTTCGCGCGGCTGGGCGTGGAGGCGACCTCGTGCCGGATGTCGCGCTGAACCGGCGGGCCCTCGGCGGCATCGCCCCCGCCGTGCATGTGCCCCGCTACGAGGTGAGCCGCGTCAAGCCGGGCATCGTCCATCTGGGCCTGGGCAACTTCCACCGCGCCCACATGGCGCGCTACACGCATGACCTGATGGAGCGGCGCCCGGACGCCCTGCGCTGGGGGATCGTCGGCGCCGGGCTCCTGCCGGGCGACCGGAGGATGCGGGAGGCGCTGGCCCCGCAGGACGGGCTCTACACGCTGGTGGAGCGCAGCGGCGCGGAGGAGACGGTCACCGTCATCGGGGCCCTCGCCGGGGTCATCTTCGCCGGCGACTCCTCGGCCGCCCTGCTGCGGGCCATCGACGATCCGGCGATCCGCATCGTCAGCCTGACCGTGACCGAGCACGGCTACTGCCTCGACTCGGCCACCAAGCGCCTCGACCCCAGCCATCCCGCGATCCGGCACGATCTGGCGGAGCCGGCCGGGCCGCGCAGCGCCATCGGCGTCCTGGTCGAGGCGTACCGCCGGCGGCGCGAGGCCGGGCTGCCCGCCTTCACGGCGCTGACCTGCGACAACATCCAGCACAACGGCGACGTGCTGCGCGACGCGGTGCTCGACCTCGCGGAGCGCCGCGATCCGGCGCTCGCGGGCTGGATCCGCGCCGAGGCGGCTTTCCCCAACACCATGGTGGACCGGATCACGCCGGTGACGCGCGAGGCGCAGGCCGCCGAGCTGCGCGAGCGGCACGGCATCCTCGACCACTGGCCGGTCTTCGCCGAGGGCTTCCGGCAATGGGTCATCGAGGACCGCTTCGTCGCGGGGCGGCCCGAATGGGAGGAGGTCGGCGCCCAGTTCGTCGCCGACGTCGCGCCCTACGAGTTCATGAAGCTGCGGCTGCTCAACGGCAGCCACCTCGCGGTCGCGGCGCTGGGCCGGCTCGCCGGGCACCGGACGGTCGACCAGACCATGGCCGACCCCTCGATCCGGGCCTACATGATCGCGCTGATGGACCGCGAGACCGGGCCGACTCTGCCGCCGGTCCCCGGCATCGACCTCGCCCTCTACAAGCGCACTCTGGTGGAGCGCTTCGCCAACACCGCCATCGAGGACACGGTCGAGCGGGTGAACACCGACGCGCCGGTGAATGTCCTGATCGATCCGCTCCGCGACCGGCTGCGGGCCGGTGGCGAGGTCACGCTGCTCGCCCTCGCCCTCGCCGCCTGGTTCCGGCGCGTCCGCGGCGAGGACGAGCAGGGCCAGCCGATCGAGATCCGGCATCCCCTCGCCGACCTGCTGCGCGAGAAGGCCATCGCGGGCGGCCCCGATCCGGCGCCGCTCCTTTCGGTGCGGCCGCTCTTTGGCGAGCTCGGCGAGGATCCACGCCTGCGGCAGGAGGTCGGGCGCTGGCTCGCCTCGCTCTATGCGGTGGGCAGCCGGGAAACCCTGCGGCGCGCCCGGCAGGAGGCAGGATTCTGATGCCGTCCCAGGAAATCCCGCCGCTCCGCCCGAAGGCAGGTGCCGGGAGGAGCTGACCCGGCGCCGTCTCGGTGCCTTTACGCCGGCGGCAGAGCGGCCGGCACGGATCAGAGGGAGGAAACGGAATGAATTCCAGACGTCGCCTCGCGGTGCTCTTCGCCGCCCTTGCCGTCGCGTGGCTGCCGGGCGGCCGTGCCCTGGCCCAGGCCACGGTGACCATCGCGACCGTCAACAACGGCGACATGGTGGTCATGCAGCGGCTCTCCAGCCGCTTCGAGCAACAGAATCCCGACGTGAAGCTGCGCTGGGTGGTGCTGGAGGAGAACGTCCTGCGCCAGCGCCTGACCACGGACATCTCCACGCGCGCGGGGCAGTTCGACGTCCTGACCATCGGCAATTACGAGGTGCCGATCTGGGCCAGGCAGGGCTGGCTGGCGCCCTTCGACAACCTGCCCGCCGAGTACGACGCCAACGATATCCTGGCCCCGGTCCGCACCGGCATCAGCCACGAGGGCAAGCTCTACGCGCTGCCCTTCTACGCCGAGAGCGCGATGACCTACTACCGCACCGACCTGCTGCAGAAGGCCGGGCTGAGCATGCCCGCGGAGCCGACCTACGCGCAGATCCGCGACATCGCAGCCAGGATCACCGACAAGGCGAACCAGACCTACGGCATCTGCCTCCGCGGCAAGCCCGGCTGGGGCGAGAACATGGCCTTCTTGACGCCGCTGGCGACCGCCTTCGGCGGCCAGTGGTTCGACATGCAGTGGAAACCCCGGCTCGACACGCCGGCCTGGCGCAGCGCCGTCAGCTGGTACGACGAGGCGATGAAGCAGTCCGGCCCGCCCGGCGCCACGTCGAACGGCTTCAACGAGAACCTCGCGCTCTTCGCCGGCGGCCGCTGCGGCATCTGGATCGACGCGACCGTCGCCGCCGGCCTGCTCTACGACCCGAAGCAGTCGCAGGTCTCGGACAGGGTCGGCTTCGCGCCGATGCCGACCGGCGAGTTCACCGGCGGCCCGACCTGGCTCTGGAGCTGGAACCTGGCGATCCCGGCCACCTCCAGGCAGCAGGAGGCGGCGCGGCGCTTCGTCACCTGGGCGACCTCGAAGGACTACGTGAAGCTCGTCGCGCAGGAGAATGGCTGGGTGGCGGTCCCGCCGGGCACCAGGCAATCCACCTACGACAGCGCCGAGTACCAGAGGGCGGCCCCCTTCGCCGCCTTCGTGCACAAGGCCATCATGGCCGCCAACCCGGACGCGCAGACGCGCGAGCCACGCCCCTACACCGGCGCGCAGTTCGTGGCGATCCCTGAATTCCAGGGCATCGGCACCCAGGTCGGGCAGACCATCGCATCGACCCTGACCGGCACGCCGCTGGAGCAGGCACTGCGCAGCGCCCAGTCGGCGACCGAGCGCACGATGCGGCAGGCCGGCTACCCGAAGTAGCCGGGGCGGAGGCAAGCGGATGTCCTCCACCGCCATCGCACCGGAGACAGGGGCGGCCGAGGCCGCCCCGAGCGGGCGCCGCCGCGGCGCCTTGCCGCTGCTGGCCCCCTCCGTCGGCGTGCTGCTGCTCTGGATGATCGTGCCGCTGGTGATGACCCTGTGGTTCTCCTTCCAGCGCTACAACCTGCTGAACCCGGACGTCTCCGGCTTCGCCGGGCTGGAGAACTACGAGTTCCTCGTCACGGACCCCGATTTCTGGGCCTCGCTGACCAACACGCTGATCCTGGTCGGCTCGGTCCTCGTCATCACGGTCGGGCTCGGCACGCTGCTGGCCGTGCTGTTCGACCAGCCCTTCCCCGGGCGCGGCGTCGCCCGCGTGCTCGCCATCTCACCCTTCTTCATCATGCCGACGGTGAGCGCGCTGGTCTGGAAGAACCTGATGATGCACCCGATCTACGGGGTGCTGGGCTCGCTCGCGCGCGGCTTCGGCCTGGAGCCGGTGGACTGGTTCGCCGAGTACCCGCTTTTCTCGATCATCGTCATCGTCGCTTGGCAGTGGCTGCCCTTCGCCCTGCTGATCCTGCTCACCGCCGTGCAGTCGCTCGACCACGAGCAGAGGGAGGCGGCGCGGATGGACGGCGCCGGGCCGGTCGCGCAGTTCCTCTTCATCACCCTGCCGCATCTTGGCCGCGCCATCAGCGTCGTGGTGATGATCGAGACCATCTTCCTGCTGACCGTCTTCGCCGAGATCTTCGTCACCACCTCCGGCGGGCCCGGCAACGCCACCACCAACCTCGCCTTCCTGATCTACGCCCGCGCCCTGCTGCAATTCGACGTGGGCGGCGGCTCGGCCGGCGGCGTGGTGGCGGTCCTGCTGGCGAACATCGTCGCCTTCTTCCTCGTCCGCTCCATCGCCCGTCGGCTGGAGGTCTGAGCCATGCGCAGCACCGGGCGCCAGATGCTGGTCGCCGCGATCCTGGGGTGGGGGGTGGCGCTGCTGCTCTTCTTCCCGATCCTCTGGATGGTGCTGACCAGCTTCAAGACCGAGGTCGCGGCGATCGCCACCCCGCCGCAGCTCCTCTTCGCCCCGACGCTCGAGAGCTACGCCGAGGTGCAGGAGCGGGCGGACTACCTGCACTTCGCCCTGAACAGCGTCATCATCTCCTTCGGCGGCACGCTGCTCGCGCTCGCCTTCGCCATCCCGGCCGCCTACGCCATGGCCTTCCACCCGACCGAGCGCACCCGCTCCACGCTGCTCTGGATGCTCTCGACCAAGATGCTGCCGCCGGTCGGCGTGCTGGTGCCCATGTACCTGCTCTTCCGCTCCCTCGGCATCCTCGACACCCGTGGCGGGCTGGTCGTCGTCTACGCGCTGATGAACCTGCCGATCGTGGTCTGGATGCTCTTCACCTTCTTCAAGGAGGTGCCGGGGGAGATCCTGGAGGCGGGCCGCATGGACGGCGCCCGCACCGGCGCCGAGTTCTGGCACCTGCTGCTGCCGCTCTCGGTGCCCGGCATCGCCTCCACCGCGCTGCTCTCCCTGATCCTCTGCTGGAACGAGGCCTTCTGGAGCCTGAATCTCACATCGTCGGAGGCGGCGCCGCTCACGACCTTCATCGCCTCCTTCTCCTCGCCGCAGGGCCTGTTCTTCGCCAAGCTCTCGGCGGCCTCCACCGTCGCGGTCGCGCCCATCCTCGTCTTCGGCTGGCTCAGCCAGCGCCAGCTCGTGCGCGGCCTGACCTTCGGCGCCGTGAAGTAGGAGATCGCCATGGCCACGCTCGAGCTCCGCTCCGTCCGCAAGAGTTACCTCGCGCACGAGGTCATCAAGGGCATCGACCTCCAGGTGGCGGACCGGGAATTCGTCGTCTTCGTCGGCCCCTCCGGCTGCGGCAAGTCGACCCTGCTGCGGATGGTCGCGGGGCTGGAGGAGATCACCTCGGGCGACCTGCTGATCGACGGCAAGCGGGTGAACGAGGTGGGGCCCGCGGACCGTGGCCTCGCCATGGTGTTCCAGTCCTACGCCCTCTACCCGCACATGACGGTGCGGCAGAACATGGCCTTCGCGCTGCGCATGGCCGGCGTGCCGAAGCCCGAGCGGGCGCGGAAAGTGGCCGAGGCGGCGCGCATCCTGCAGCTCGAGCCCTATCTGGACCGCCGGCCGAGGGAGCTCTCGGGCGGGCAGCGCCAGCGGGTGGCGATCGGCCGCGCCATCGTCCGCAACCCGCGCATCTTCCTCTTCGACGAGCCGCTGTCGAACCTCGACGCGGCGCTGCGCGGCCAGATGCGGATCGAGCTCGCGCGGCTGCACGAGGAACTGGCCGCCACCATGATCTACGTCACCCACGACCAGGTCGAGGCGATGACGCTCGCGGACAAGATCGTGGTGCTGCAGGCCGGCCGCGTGGAGCAGGTCGGCTCGCCGCTCGAGCTCTACCACCGCCCCGCCAACCTCTTCGTCGCCGGCTTCATCGGCTCGCCCCGCATGAACTTCCTGAAGGCACGGGTCGTCGGGGCGGATGGCGGCGGCGTGACGGTGGAATTCGCGGCTGGTGCGCGCCTCTCCGTGCCGGCCGCCGCCGGCACCGTCCGACCCGGCGAGGAGGTCACGCTCGGCGTCCGGCCGGAGGCCCTGCGGCCGGACCCGGCGGGGCCGCTCGGCGGCGAGGTGCGGCTGGTCGAGCGCCTCGGCGGCCTGACGCTGCTGCACACCACCCTGGCGAGCGGCGAACCGGTCGTGGTGCAGATCGAGGGCAGCGACCCGACGCCAGCGCATGCGGCGATCCGCCTCGGCCTGGACGGCGCCGCCTGCCACGTCTTCGACGCCGCGGGCCAGGCCCTGCCGGCGCTCGATCGCCACCCGCTCGCGGCCTGAGGCCGATGATCCTGGTCTGCGGCGAGGCGCTGATCGACCTCTTCGTCGCCGGGACGGCGAACGGCGCCAGCCTGCCGGCGACGGCGGCGGCCGGCGGCTCGCCCTTCAACCTCGCGGTCGGCCTTGCGAGGCTCGGCGCGCCCTCGGCCTATCTGGGCGGGCTCTCGCGTGACGGCTTCGGCGCCTTCCTGGCGGGCCGGCTGGCGGCCGAGGGCGTGGACACGCGCCTCGCCAAGCGCAGCCCGAAGCCGACGCCGCTGGTCGTGGTCTCGCCGGACCCCGCCGGCCACCCGAGCTACACCTTCCACGCGCATGACTGCGCCGAGCGCGACCTGGCGGTGGAAGACCTGCCGCCGGCGCTGGGCCCGGAGGTCGAGGCCATCGCCCTCGGCTCCTATGTCCTCGGCCTGGAACCGATCGGCGGCGCGCTGCTGGCGCTGGCCGAGCGGGAGGGGCCGCGGCGCGTCGTCAGCCTCGACCCCAACCTGCGGCCCTCGCTGATCGGCGACCTCGATGCCTGGCGTGCGCGCTTCGATCGCCTCGTCCGCACCGCCGCCGTCGTGAAGCTCAGCGAGGAGGACGTGCAGGCCGCCTATGGCGCCGGCGCGGACCCGGCGGAATGGGCCGGGCGCTGGCTGGCGGCCGGCGCGAGCCTCGTCGTGCTCACCCGGGGCCCGGCGGGGGCGACCGCCTTCCACGCGAGCGGCCGGTTCAGGGCGCCGAGGCTGCCGGTGACGGTGGCCGACACGGTCGGCGCCGGCGACGCCTTCCACGCCGCCCTGCTTGCGCGCCTTCACCAGCGTCGCCTGCTGCGGCGGAAGGCGCTGGCCGCCCTCGATCCCGCGGCGCTGCAGGATGCGCTCCGCTACGCCAGCGTCGCCGCCGGGCTCACCTGCGCGCGACGCGGGGCCGACCTGCCGCGGGAGGCGGAGGTGCGGGCGGCGCTGGGCCGGCACGGGGCGGGCTGAGGGGCGGCGCATGTTCCTCGGAATCGATCTCGGCACCTCCTCGGCGAAGGCGCCGCTGGTGGATGGCGCGCAGCGCGTGCTGGCCGACGCCTCGGCGCCGCTCGCGGTCTCGCATTCGATGATCCCGCGGATCAGGCGTAGCCAATCCGCGGAGCGGCGCCGGCGTTTGGGGGCGTTTGTGTATCAACACAAACGCACACCGATATCAGTCGGGCGAAGCGGTGTCCGACTGCCGACGGCGGCGCTTCGGTAGCAGCCTCTCTGCCTTTGCGGTCGCTTTTGGCTCTCCCTCGTTGCGACGCAGACCTGGCTCCACGGCCACCTCGCGCGCCTTCAGCGGCACCGCGCATTCCGAGCAGACCATGACCGGATCAAACAGGTGCCCGCACAGCTTGTGCCGGTGCAGCATGGGACGCCGCCCGTCCGGGGCCATGTGGACGTCCCCCCAATGCACGATCGCCATGAGCACGGGGTAGAGGTCGAGACCCCGGGGCGTCAGGCGGTACTCGTGACGCACCGGACGCTCCTGGTAGGCCACCTTCTCCAGCACCCCTGCGTCCACGAGCTTCTGCAGCCGCGCCGCGAGCAGGGGGCGGGTGATGCCCAGCCGCCTCTGGAATTCCTCGAAGCGGCGGACGCGCAGGAAGCAATCCCGCAGGACCAGCAGGGTCCAGCGGTCGCCGATCACGGACACCGTCCGGGCCACGGAACACTCCTCGTCACCTAGTTCGCGCCAACGCATCGACCGCTTTCCCCTGGGGCCCACGCCAGGGGCAGCTTTACCCTTGACGGGTTCAAAATCGAACCCATCCCGCCATAGTCCATTCAGAATTAAAACCCACTTGGGAACCGCAGGATGAAACCAGGATCGCTCCCTCCCCTCGCGCACAGGCTCGCTGCAGCCATGGCGGCCCTGCCCGCCAGGATCGACCAGGTGATCCAGCCCTGGGCCGAGCGCACGCCGGATGCCCCCGCCCTGGCGGAGGCAGACCGCAGCTGGAGCTATGGCGAGCTTGCCCGGAACATCGGTTTCCTCCGCGGCTGGCTGCGGCGGCAGGGCGTCAGGCCCGGTGACCAGGTCATGGTGGTGGCGGAGAACAGCATCGCCCAGGCCGCCCTGGTCCTGGCGATCTCGGCGGCGGAAGCCTGGTCCGTGGTCGTCAACGCCCGGCTGAGCGCGCGCGAGATCGACCTGATCCGCGACCACTCCGGCGCGCGGCGCGTGCTCTACACCAGCGCCGTCTCGCCCGACGCCCGCGCCCATGCCGAGCGGCACGGCGCCGAGTTCCTCGACCTGCCGAGCGTGGGCCCGCTGGCGCTTGGCCCCCTCGCGCCGGAGGTGGTGCCCGAGCCCGCTTCCGCCGACCCCGCGAAGCGGGTCGCGGTGCTGCTCTACACCTCCGGCACGACCGGGGCGCCCAAGGGTGTCATGCTGTCCCATGGCAATATCATGTTCATGGCCACGACCATCGGCGTGATGCTCGGGCTGGGGCCCGGCGATCTCTCCTACGCCGTCCTGCCGCTCGCGCACATCGTGGGCCTCGCCGTGGTCCTGGCACCGACGCTGCTGACCGGCGGCTCCGTCCACCTTGCGCCGCGCTTCCAGCCCGAGGCCGCGCTCGCCACCTTGGAGCGGCAGCGCATCACCCGCTTCTGCGGCGTCCCTGCGATGTTCCAGCGCATCCGCGAGCACTGCGCGCTGAAGGGCATCAGCCGTCTGGACCTGCCGCACCTCAGGTACCTCTCGGCCTCCGGCGCGCCCCTCGACCTCGACCTCAAGGACGGGATCGAACGTCTCTTCGGTCTGCTGCTGAACAACGGCTACGGCATCACCGAATGCTCACCGGCCATCGCGATGACCGCGAACGACCGGCCGCGCCGCGACGAGTCCGTGGGTGAGCCGATCCCCGGCATCGAGCTCCGCCTCCTCGGCCCCGACCGCCGGCCCGTCGCCCCGGGCGAGGTCGGCGAGATCCACGTCCGCAGTCCCGGGCTCATGCAGGGCTACTATCGCGCCCC
>DASQVL010000568.1:0-6507 GCA_035640795.1 Crenalkalicoccus sp.
GCGAAGAAATCCGGGAAGGCCGCCAGGCCGTGCAGGAATTCCGGGAAACCGCCTTCCACCCGCCCCGCCGCGAAGCCGCGCGGCACGCCGAGCGGCAGGTCGAGGCCGAGCGCCACGGGCTGGCCCGGTGCCAGCAGCGCCGGCAGCAGCGCCGACTCCGGTCCCACGGGCCGCGGAGCCGCGGCGCGCCAGCCTTCCGGATGCCGCCGCGCAACGGTGATCCAGCGCTTGCGGGGATCGGCACTCCAATCCGCGTGGGCCGCAATCATGCCGGAGTGCGTTTGTGTTGACGCACAAACGCCTCAGGCGCCGGCGCGGCCTGCGGGCGCCTAGCTGCGCGGCACTTGCCGCGGCGGCCATTCGGCCGCTCAGCCTGCTTCGCAGGCTGCAAGTCAGGATCGATGCAGGGCGGTATCACATGCCCCGTCGCGGGGCGGCGCTGTGGCATGCTCGCAGAAACCAGGGGAAAGGAGAGACCGCATGACGGTGATGCAGCCGACGGTCGCCGCCGGGACCGACCCGCAGGTGCAGGAATACGGCACCCCCGCAAAGTGGTTCCACTGGATCACCGTGCCGCTGCTGCTGACCGCGCTGCCGGTCGGCATCGTGATCAAGTATATCCCGGCACCGGAACCGGACCTGCTGGCGCAGACACCGGCGGCCCAGCAATTCGCCGAGGCTGCAAACCAGACCAAGATGGCCTTCTACGCCGTGCATGAATCCGCCGGGGTCACGATCTTCCTGGTGGTGCTGGCGCGCCTGTTGTGGCGCCTGACCCATCCGGCGCCGCCGATGTCCGAGCGTATCCCCGCGCCCCTCCGCAGGCTGGCGAATACCGTGCATCACAGCCTCTACGGCCTGCTGCTGCTGCAACCGATGCTCGGCTTCCTTGCGACCAATGCGTGGGGCTTCCCGCTGCGGGGTGACACGGCCTATCTCGGCTTCATCAACCTGCCGAAGTTCATGGAAGCCGATCCCGACCTCGCCGGGCCGGTGCAGTTGGTCCACACCTATGTCGGCTGGACCATCCTGCTGCTGATCGTGCTGCACGTTCTGGGCGTGATCTGGCACCAGGCGATCCGGCGGGACAACACGCTGCTGCGCATGGTGTAGCGCGGGTGTCCCGATTCCGAAGTTCGCCGCCAATGCGGCGTCCTTCGGATCGGAACACTGGCCTTCGTTTTGCTGGCCTGCTGGTCCGCTCCGTTCGCTGCTGAAGCGGAGTTGGGCACGCGAAGCGCGCGAATCGCCGGCGCAAGAAAGCCGGACCGGCATCCAGGCGGCGCTACAGAGGCTTCTGCGCCCGCTCCAGCAGGCGGGAGAGGAAGCCGGGCTTGCGCGCCGGCGCGCTGGCGGACTCGGCCGCCTTGCGGGCGCGCGCCTCGGCGGCCTCCGCCTCGCGTGCCTCGCGCTCTTTCATGGTCAGCCAGCGCTCCAGGCTGACCCCGGCCTTGGCGGCGCGCTTCGCCTCATAGGCGCGCTGCCCCTCGCTCATCCTGCGCTCGGCCATGGCAAACCCCCGCTCCGTCGCCAGAAATGGCCGAGCGGCGTCGCCCGGGCAAGCGCGGCCTTGCCGGCGGGCCGGCCGGTGGCACCTTGCGGGCATGGAAGCGCGGGTGAAGGCCGGCATCTGGGTCTCCATGGCCCTGCGGCTCTCGGACATGGCCGGGCGGAGCGGCGCCGTGCTGCGCAAGGGCGACCCGGATTCGGGCGGCATCCTCTGCGTGCTGCGGGGGCGGGAGGGCCTGGTCGTGCTCTCCCAGGTCCGCGACGCCGAGGGCCGCCCGGCTTGGCTGCGTGGCACCGGGGAGGCGCCGGTCGAGCAGGCGGCCGCGGACGCCTATGTGGAGCGTCAGGTGAGGCGCGACCCCGACCTCTGGGTGGTGGAGTTCGACGCCCCGGATCTCCGCCCGCCCTTCGAGGGGCGGCTCCTCTGATCGCGTCCGGGGCGTGCCTCGGGCGAACAGGGCGTCGTTCTCCTGCAGTGCCGTGTCGTTCTGCTTCATCGCCGCCGGTCGGTGTGTCGCCGCCGCCGCGGACTTGCCGCCACAGGGATTGCTCACCGGGCTCTCGTCTTCCCCCAGGATTGCCGTCGGGACGAGATCGGAAGATTCAGGGTTTCGTCAATATTTAGACAACCGATCAGTCCATGGGACGGCGGCCCGTGTCACGATTCGGCGCGGTTCCGACTCTCCGAGGGAACCGCCAGCAACACCTTGCATGCCGAATCCCCGGCTCGCGCAGAGGTGATCCCGAGCGTAACGCGTTCGGTGCCAACGTGGCGAAACCGCAGCGCCGTGAAGTAACCGCCGCGCGTTCAACCGCGGCGCACTCAGTCGGCGCACGCAGCCGCGGCACACTCGATCGCCGCACGCTCAACCCCTGCGACTCATCCGGACGACCGGCCCGGTGCCTCGGGGCTTATGGATCTTGTCTCGCGCCCCTAGCGTGATGGGTCCGTCATTCTCAACTTTGTGTACGCCATCCAACGCGCCCGTGATGTGCATCGCCGCGTGAGATTGGTTCAATCACGGTGTCGCGGTGGCGCCCGACATGGGAGGCGCCCCCGGCCCAGGCTCAACAGGTCGGAGGCCCATATGACCACGCCGCGTCCCATCCTCATCATCGAGGACGACCAAGCTCTGAGCGCGACGCTGGCCGAGCAGTTGGCGCAGGAGGGCGAGTTCGCCGCCGACCTCGCCGGCAGCGCCGGCGAGGCGGAAGCCAGGCTCTGGAACGGTGATGCCCGCTACGACGCCGTGCTGCTCGATATCGGCCTGCCGGACGGCGATGGCCGCGAGATCTGCGTCAGGCTGCGCCGCGACGGCAAGCGCATGCCGGTCATCATGCTGACCGGCGCGGATACCGAGCAGGACGTGATCCGCGGCCTCGATGCCGGCGCCAATGACTACATCGCCAAGCCCTTCCGGCTGAACGAGCTGGTCGCCCGCATCCGCGCCCAGCTCCGGGTCTTCGACAACTCGGAGGACGCGGTGTTCACCGTCGGGCCGTACATGTTCCGGCCGGCGGCGCGGCTGCTCCTGGAAGTGGCGCGCAACCGCAAGATCCGGCTGACCGACAAGGAAAGCGCGATCCTGAAATTCCTCTACCGCGCCGGCGGCCGGCCGGTGGCGCGGCAGATCCTGCTGAACGAGGTGTGGGGCTACAACAGCGCGGTGACGACGCACACGCTGGAGACCCACATCTACCGGCTGCGGCAGAAGATCGAGCCCGATCCCTCCCGCGCCCGCCTGCTGCTGACCGAGGGCGGCGGCTACCGGCTCGACCCGGTGGCGCAGCCCCTCGCCGCCTGAACCCCGCCCTGCCCTGCCGGCGATGGCGCCGGCGGGGCAGGGCGCCGCCGCGGGGCTGGCCGGGCTATCTCGCTTCGGCCAGCATCGCCAGCGCCTCCGCCAGCACCCGTGCCCCCTCGGCAAGCCGCGCCGGCTCCGCATACTCGGCGGGGTGGTGGCTGACCCCGGCCCGGCAGGGCACGAAGAGCATCCCCGTCGGGCAGATCGGCACCAGGAATTGCGCGTCGTGGAAGGCGCCGGAGGGCATCTCCATGGTGCCGAGGCCGAGCCTGGCCGCGGCCCGCGACACCGCGCCCGTCACCAGCGGCGCGAAGGCCACGGGGCGCGCATGGAAGCGCTCCGTCACCGTCGCGCGGCAGCGCTGCATGGCGCCCTGCACCACGCCCTCGATCGCATCGCCCCTGGATTGCAGCACGGCGTTGTCCGGATGGCGGAAATCTATGGTGAAGCGCACCCGGTCGGCGACCGAGTTGGAGG
Source organism: Crenalkalicoccus sp. (assembly GCA_035640795.1). Taxonomy (GTDB): domain Bacteria; phylum Pseudomonadota; class Alphaproteobacteria; order Acetobacterales; family Acetobacteraceae; genus DASQVL01. The sequence goes on from DASQVL010000568.1 coordinate 3,792, forward strand.
TGTTGGGCGAGACCTCGATCCGCCCCACCGTGAAGCGCAGCACGTCCGCCGGGTCCGCCATCAGCCCGTTCAGCGCGGTGATGGCGCGCAGCATGTCCTGCACCGCGTCGCGGCGCAGCGCGAGCGGCGCGGTGCCCGCATGGTCCGTCTTGCCGGCGATCTCGACCAGGAACCAGCGGCTGCCCTGGATACCGGTGACGACGCCGATGGAGAGGCCCGCCGCCTCGAGGCGCGGCCCCTGCTCGATATGCGCCTCCAGATAGGCGTGCGGCGCCGGCCCGCCCTCCGCCACGCCGAGCGGGCGGCGCGGCAGGTCGGTCTCCTCGGCCAGGTGCGCGGCCAGCGCGTCGGCGAAGCGGATGCCCTCGTCATCCGTCACCTCGTCCCAGGCATCGTGCGGGCGGAAGGCGGCGTAACCCATGCTGCCCATGCAGCCCGGGGCGAAGCGGCCGCCCTCCTCGTTCGTCCAGGCGACGATCTCGATCGGCCGCCGCGGCGTCAGGCCGGCCTCGCGCATCGCCTGCACCGCCTCGAGCGCCGCGACCACGCCCCAGATGCCGTCGAAGCGGCCGCCATTGGGCTGGCTGTCCATGTGGCTGCCGGTCAGCACCGGGGCGAGAGCGCGCTCCCGCCCCTCCCATCGCAGGAACAGGTTGCCCATCGCGTCCACTGAGGGTTCGAGGCCGAGCGGCGTGGCCCAGGAGAGCAGCAGGCGCCGCGCCGCGCGGTCCTCCGGCGTCAGGCAGGCACGGTTGACGCCCTGGTTGCCCTCCGCATCGGTGAAGCCGCCGATGGCGGCGAGCGCCATCAGCCGCTCCCACTGCCGTGCCTGGTTCACCGACCCCGCTGCGCCCGTCATCGCCCGTCCCACTGTTCCCGCCTTCCCTTGTCGGAGCACCGGCCGCCGGGATCAAGCGTCCCTCGCGCTCGCGCTCGCGACCGCGGCGCGGCAGGATGCGCCATGCCCGGCTGCCGCCTGACCACGCATGTCCTGGACACCGCGCGCGGCGTCCCGGCCGCCGGCGTCCGAGTGGAACTCCACCGGATCGCGCCCGGTCCCGCCGCGCTGGAGGGCGCGATGACGGATGCCGATGGCCGCGCCGTGCTGCTGCCGGAGGACGCGTTCCGGCCGGGCCGTTACGAGCTCCGCTTCCATATCGGCGCCTATTTCGCCGCGACGGGCCTGGCCGAGGACCCGCCCTTCCTCGACATCGTCCCGGTGCGGGTGCTGCTGCCGGAGGGGCGGGCGCAGACCCATGTGCCGCTGCTCTGCGCGCCCTTCGGCTACACGACCTATCGCGGATCCTGAGCTCGCGGATCCTGATCTCGTGGATCCTGGGCCGGGCCGCGGCCACGGCCACGATCCTTTGCCCGCGCCGCGCGTTGCTGGCCCATGGCCCACAGCCTGCGGGAGGCGTGCATGCAGGACGCGGCGAACCCCTTCCTGGCCGCGGTCCGGGACGGCGACCTTGCGGCGGTGCGCCGCCTGCTCGCAGCAGACCCGACGCTGGTCGGCGTCGCCTATGACGATGGCGCGACGCCGCTCTCCATGGCCGCCCGCCTCGACCGTCTCGAAGTGCTCCGCGCGCTGATCGAGGCCGGGGCGGTGGACCGGCCGGACTCCGATCCGGGGCAGGCACCGACCGCGCTGATGGAGGCGGCGGCGAAAGGCCATGCCGAGGCGGTCGCGCTGCTGCTGGAGCACGGCGCCGAGGCCGGCCGCCGCGACGCCCTGGGCCGCACCGCCGCGGACCATGCCGAGGAGGCGGGCCATGCCGAGCTGGCCGCCCGGCTGCGTCCCGGCGTGGATGCCGAGCGCACCGTCTGGTCCGGCCCGCCGACCGACCGCGCGCCGGAGCGCTGACGCCCGGTTACAGCCCCATGCCGCCGTGCGAGACCGGGGCGGCCGGACAGGAGGGATGCCGCCATGGCGAGATGCCTGATCCTCTACTACTCGATGTACGGCCATATCGAGACGATGGCGGGCGCCGTCGCCGAGGGGGTGCGCGCCGCCGGCGCCGAGGCGGTCGTGAAGCGCGTGGCCGAGATCGCGCCGCGCGACGTGCTCGAGAGGGCAGGCGCCAGGCTCGACCAGCCGGCGCCGGAGGCGAGCCCGCAGGAGCTCGAGCAGTATGACGCGATCATCATCGGCACCCCCACCCGCTACGGGCGGGTCGCCGCGCAGATGGCGCAGTTCTGGGACCAGACCGGCGGCCTCTGGGCGCGCAACGCGCTGGTGGGGAAGGTGGGCAGCGCCTTTACCTCGACCGCGAGCCAGCATGGCGGGCAGGAGACCACGCTGGTCGGCATCCACGCCATGCTGCTGCACCTGGGCCTGGTGGTGGTGGGCCTGCCCTACGCCGCGCCGGGGCTGACGCGCCTGGACGAGATCACCGGCGGCACCCCCTATGGCGCGACCACCATCGCCGGCGGCAGGGGCGAGCGGCAGCCCTCGGCGAACGAGCTGGAACTGGCGCGCTTCCAGGGCAGCCACGTGGCGCGGATCGCGGCGAAGCTCGCGGGCTGAGCCGGGCGGCGGCCCGGCCGCCCGCCGTTGCATGGCCGCGCGGCCGGGCCGATGCTCGGGCCCGGGAGGAACCGCCGATGCCCGAACCGGTGCCGGTCGCGGATGCCAGCGCGTGGCGCGCCGCTTCGTTGCGCGACGACCCATCCTGGCTGCACGCGCTCTCGCCGGCCGAGCTCGACGAGCTGGCGG